>NZ_JAVKGT010000002.1:0-147926 GCF_031432335.1 Nesterenkonia flava
GAGGCGGCACCGGGCACGCCCTGGCCGCTTGACGAAAACCATAGAGGCACCCCCCATCGACGCGACTTTCGAGGAGCAATCATGACCGCCACCCTGTTCATCGACGGCCAGTGGGTTCCCGCCCAATCCGGCGAAACCCGCACTATCTTCTGTCCCGCCGACGGGACCGAGGTAGGTGTGGTCTCTGAGGCCGGCCAGACTGACGCCGAATCCGCCATCGCCGCCGCCCGCCGGGCCTTCGACTCCCGCGTATGGGCGGACACCCCTGCCGCCGAGCGCGGTGAGTTCCTGCTGAACGTGGCTGCAGAGATCACCCGGCGCAAAGACGAGTTCGCCCGTGCCGAGGCCCTGGACACCGGCAAGCGCCTGGTCGAGGCCGAGATCGACATGGACGACATCATCGCTTGCTTCAAGCACTTCGCGAAGCTCGCCGATGCCGACGCCGGCCGCGTGATCGACGCCGGAGACCCTAGTGTGCGCTCCCGGGTGGTCTACGAGCCGGTGGGCGTGTGCGGGATGATCACCCCCTGGAACTACCCGCTGCTGCAGGCCGCCTGGAAGCTGGCCCCCGCGCTGGCCGCCGGCAACAGCCTGATCCTCAAGCCCGCTGAGCTGACCCCGCACACCTCCATCCTCATCATGGACGTGTTCGACTCCCTGGGGCTGCCCGCCGGTGTCGCCAACCTGCTCACCGGCCCCGGAGCGACAGCCGGTGCTCCCTTGTCCTCCCATCCGGACGTGGACATGATCTCCTTCACCGGAGGCCTGATCACCGGCCGCAAGATCGCCGCCGCCGCCTCTGAGACGGTGAAGAAGGTGGCCCTGGAGCTAGGAGGCAAGAACCCGAACGTGGTCTTCGCCGACGCGGACTTCGACGCCGCCGTCGACAACGTCCTCAACGCCGGATTCGTCGACTCCGGCCAGGTGTGCTCCGCCGGTGTCCGGCTGATCGTGGAGGAGTCCATCAAGGAGAAGTTCGTCACCGAGCTGGTCCGACGCGCCGAGTCCATCACCATGGGCGGTCCGTTTGATGAGAATGCCGAAACCGGCCCGCTCATCAGCGCGGAGCACCGTGAGAAGGTCGCCCAGTACGTGAAGAAGGGCATCGAGGAGGGTTGCGTGCTGCGCACCGGCGGTCACTTCGGCGGTGAAGAGCACAAGAACGGCTACTACTACGCGCCCACCGTGCTGGACAACGTCACGCGCGGCATGCACGTGGTCACCGAAGAGGCGTTCGGCCCGGTCATCACCGTGGAGACCTTCACCACCGAGGAGGAGGCCATCGAGACTGCCAACGACACCATCTACGGTCTCGCCGGAGCCGTGTGGACCTCCGACGCCGGCACCGCCGAGCGCGTCGCATCCCGCCTGCGCCACGGAACCATCTGGATCAATGACTACCACCCCTACCTGCCCCAGGCCGAGTGGGGCGGGTTCAAGCAGTCCGGCGTCGGCCGAGAACTGGGCCACCAAGGCTTCGAGGAGTACCGCGAGGCCAAGCACATCTACGAGAACACCAGCCCCGCGGTGACCGGCTGGTTCCGCATGCCGAACCAGGGCTGAGCCACCCCCGCTCGCCTCGCCCCACCCTCTCCCCGAAAAAGTGTGCCGAAACTGTGGCTCAGAGGCCCTGCAGCCGCCAGTTGCTGCAGTTTCGGCACACTTTCCCCCTGACTTGTAGTGAAGAAGGAGACGTCAGTGACTGAGAAGACTTTCGACTACGTCGTCGTCGGCGGAGGCTCCGCCGGTGCCGCGGTGGCCGCACGCCTGTCCGAGAACCCGGAGGTGACCGTTGCCCTGCTGGAGGCAGGCCCCACCGACGTGGACAAAGACGTGGTGCTGCAGCTGAACCGCTGGATGGAGCTGCTGGAGTCCGGCTATGACTGGGACTACCCGATCGAGCCGCAGAAGAACGGCAACAGCCATATGCGCCACGCCCGCGCCAAGGTGCTGGGCGGCTGCTCCTCCCACAACTCCTGCATCGCCTTCTGGGCGCCCAAGGAGGACATGGATGAATGGGAGGAGCTGGGCGCGCAAGGCTGGAACGCGGAGTCCACCTACCCGCTGTTCAAGCGCCTGGAGACCAACGATCAGGCCACCGGCGAGCCCGGAGACATCCACGGCGACTCCGGCCCGGTGCACCTGATGCAGATCCCGCCGAAGGACCCCTGCGGTGTGGCCCTGCTGCAGGCCTGCGAGCAGCAGGGCATCCCCACCGTGCAGTTCAACACCGGTGAGACGGTGGTCAAGGGGGCCAACTTCTTCCAGGTCAACCGGCGCGAGGACGGCACCAGGGCGTCGTCGTCGGTCTCCTACATCCATCCCATCATGGACCGGGAGAACTTCACGCTCCTCACCGACACCTGGGTGAAGGAGATTCTCTTCGACGACGACGGCGGCACGCCCCGGGCCGCGGGAGTCTCCGTGGTGAACAACGCCTTCGGCCGCGCCTCCACCATCCGTGCCACCCAAGAGGTGGTGATCAGCGCGGGCGCGATCGACTCCCCCAAGCTGCTGATGCTCTCGGGCATCGGCCCTGCCGAGCACCTGCAGGAGCACGGCATCGAAGTCCGCGTGGACTCCCCCGGCGTGGGCCGGCACCTGCAGGACCACCCGGAGGCGGTCATCGCCTGGGAGGCGAAGCAGCCAATGGTGGAGGACTCCACCCAGTGGTGGGAGATCGGCATCTTCGCCGACACCCTGGAGGGCACCGGCGCCTCAGACCGTCCGGGGCGTCCAGATCTGATGATGCACTACGGCTCCGTGCCCTTTGACATGCACACCCTGCGCCAGGGCTACCCCACCAGCGACAACACGTTCTGCCTGACCCCGAACATCACCCACGCCAAGTCCCGGGGCACCGTGCGGCTGCGCTCCCGTGACTACCGGGACAAGCCCATGGTGGATCCGCAGTACTTCACCGATCCGGAGGGCCACGACATGCGTGTGGCTGTGGCCGGGATCAAGCTGGCACGTGAGATCGTCGCGCAGCCAGCCATGGCGGCGTGGGCCGGTGAGGAGCTGTTCCCCGGCAAGGAGGTGCAGACGGATGAGCAGATCGCCGACTACGTGCAGCGCACCCACAACACCGTGTATCACCCGGCGGGCACCGTGCGGATGGGCGCAGCAGATGATGTGATGTCCCCGCTGACCCCGGACCTGCGGGTCAAGGGTGTGCAGGGGCTGCGCGTGGCCGATGCTTCCGTGATGCCGGAGCTAACCACCGTGAACCCGAACATCACCACCATGATGATCGGCGAGCGCTGCGCCGACCTCATCAAGGGCGGGGCCTGAGCGCTCACGCAGCTCCCGGTGCGGGGGCGGGACGCGGCCGCTAGGGCACGCCTCCCGCCCCCAATTCTGCGCCGTCCTTCCGCGATGCACGAGGTCGCCACAGCATGAGCCTTCCCGGACCCGATGCCCAGCTGGCCCAGCTGACGTTCACCGACTGGCTGGCCGAGCAGGAGTCCTGACCGCGGCCCGCCAGGGGCGGGTTGTCCTAAAGGGCGTCGGAGGTGGCGGCGGGGTTAAGGAGCTCCGGGGAGAGGTTGATCAGGCGAAGCCGCACGCGGTCGGCAATCTGCTCGTCGGTGAGGGAGGCGATCAACCCGGCATCGTCGTCGGCGGTGATGCCCCCGTGGGGCAGGGAGGTGGACAGCTCCCCGGTGTGCAGGGGAATGTCCACCACGGTCACAGCCGCCGGGGTCAGAGGGATGAAGGCCCGGCGGGTGATCAGGCCCAGGCCTTCCAGCAGCACGCGCAGCGCAGCGCCGTGAGAGACCACCACAGCGGTGCGCACCGGAAAGCTCAGGTCCGCGGACTCGGTGGGCTGGGTCTCGGCGGTCCCCCGCACGATCTCGAAGAACGCGCGCTGCATGCGCTCCAGCAGCTCCGCGTGGGATTCACCGCCGGCGGGGGTGTAGCTCTTGGCCCGCCAGCCCTCGAACTCCTCGGGAAAGCGTTCGCGCACCTCAGCACCGCGCAGGCCCTCCCACTCCCCCAGGTTCTGCTCCATGAGCTCCTCCCAGATGCGCGGGGTGAGGTCCAACCCGAACTGCTGGAAGGTCTGCTGGGTGCGGATCAGAGCGGAGACGTGTCCCTGGGTCGGATTCTGGGCACGGATGAAGCTGCCGGTGATCCGTGCCTGCTCCACCCCGGAGTCGGCCAGTGCAATGTCTGAGCGGCCCTGCAGGCGGTGCTCCTTGTTCCACTCGGTCTCTCCGTGGCGTACCAGCAGGATCCGGATCATCAACGCGTCCCTTCAGACTTCAGCAACCAGCCCGGGTGTTCGGGCAACTTCTCCGCCCCACACCCTATGCCATGGCGGTGACGTTAGAGATTGGCGGCGATGATCTCGCTTAAGCGCACGAAGTCCTCCTCCTCGGCGTCGAACGCGTAGAGGTAGAGCTGGAAGACCTCCTGCTGCCCGCGCACCACGATGTTCTCCCGTGCCGCGTCATAGCTGGCCTCCACGGCGCCCTCGACCTGCACCGGTTCGCCCTCGGCTGCGAGCTGGGGGAAGAGCTCTTCGGCGGGCAGCTGCTCATCGGCGATGACGTAGAGACTAGCGCCCTGCTGGTCATTGGTCGGGTGGCTCCACAAGCACGTATCGAACGGTGATTCGGTGATATCGGGCTGTCCTGCACTCAGCGGCTCACCCACCGCCTCAGAGAGCTTATCCGGGCTCAGCAGCGCACAGGCCCCCTCTACCTGCCCGGCATCGGGAGTGGTGGCGTGGGCCTCGGCCGCATCAGTGCTGGACGCACCGTCGGTCTCCTGGACCTCGGGAGACTCCTCCAGCTCCGTCTGGGTGACCTCTTCGGGAGCTGAGGGATCGCTGCTTGAGGCGGAGCTGCTGTGTTCCTCGGCGCCGGTGGGGCCCGACTCTGCTGGTCCCGCATCGTCCTGCGCATCCCCGGCCGCGCAGCCGGTGAGCGCGGTGACTAACGCTGCCGCCCCCAGCACCGTGACACCGGTGCGGATCGAGGCGATCAGCGTCTGCGGGGTGGCCATGTTTCTCCTTGTTCTTTCGGGTCGCGGGGTGAACTCTTCTGCGCCGATGCGCACCGTCACTACTTAACCGGATCATTCTGATGACATGCGCAGTGGCGCCTGAAAGCCGCCTGCAAACGCTGCAGGCACGGCAGTCGGCGTCGGTCCGCGGCAGTGTCCTACCCCGGTGGCAGTCTGGAGTCATGAACTGGTTTCATCTGCTTCTTGGACTGCTCCTCGGTCTGCTGCTGGGACTTGGTCTCGCTGCCCTGTGGGTGCGGGCCCGGCACGACGACGGCGCCGCAGGGCTGCTGCGGCAGGAGCTCGACTCCGCCCGCGGGGATCTTGCTGCTTCACAGCGAGAGGTCGCAGGGTTCAGAGACCAGCTTTCGTGGACTCAGCAACAGCTCGCCGCCGCTGAGGCACGTCTCGAGGAGATCCAGCGCCGGCGCGGCGAGGAGATTGAGTCCTCGCGGGAGCGCGAGTCACTGGTGGAGATGCTGCATCCGGTGCGCCTGGGCGTGACCGAGGTGCAGCGCAAGGTCGCGGAGCTGGAGCGTGAGCGCAGCGCCCAGCAGGCACAGTTGTCTGAGCAGCTCAGCGCTGCCGCCAAGAACGACGCCGAGATCCTGCGCTCCACCCAGGCCCTGCTCGGAAGTCTCCACTCCACTTCCGCCCGCGGGCACTGGGGCGAGGTGCAGCTGCGCCGGGTCGTGGAGTCTGCGGGAATGCTGCCCCATGTGGACTTCACCGAGCAGCATTCCCACCGTACGGAGCAGGGAGAGCTTCTGCGGCCTGACATGGTGGTGCACCTGCCGGGGGGCCGTCAGCTGGTGGTGGACGCCAAAGCGCCTCTGAACACCACAGACCCGCAGGGGCAGGCACGGGCCCTGCGCCAGCGGGTGGATGAGCTGTCCAAGAAGAGGTACTGGGACTCCGTAGCGCTCTCCCCCGACGTGGTCTTCTGCTTCGTGCCCGCCGAGTCTCTTCTTTCGGCGGCACTCGAGGCCGACGGCGCCCTTCTCGATGACGCGCTGTCCAAGGGCGTCACACTGGTCTCCCCTGCCTCCCTGCTGGCCTCCTTCAAAGCGGTGGCCGCCGCGTGGCGCCAGGAGAAGCTGGCGTCCAATATCGCCGAGGTCGTGGAGCACTCGCGGGAGTTGCATCACCGGCTCACCAGGATGAGCGACCACCTCAGCCGCACCGGAGACCGCCTCCGGCAGGCGGTGGAGGCATACAACGGACTCATCGGCAATATTGAACGCCAAGTCCTGCCGAAGGTGGACGCCATGAGCCGGCTCCACGTCACCGACAGTGACGCAGAACCGGCATCACTGCAGGACCTCGGAGAGACCCTCCGGGCCTCTCCGGTGACGGCAGAGGTCAACCCGCTGGGGCCTCGCCTAGAGAAGGGCCGGGAAGCCCCACACCCCTAAAGTGCCAGGCCGAAGACCCAGACCAGGAGACTCATCGACGCCAGGGTGATGATGATGACCGCAGCCAGGTTCAGCCAGATGCCGCCCTTGACCATCTGCCCGATCGTCACATAGCCCGAACCGTAGGCAATCGCATTCGGTGGTGTCGCCACGGGCAGCATGAACGCACAGGTCGCGGCCAGTGCCACGGGTGCCGCCAGCACCAGCGGATCCACCCCGGTGCCCATCGCCACGCCGGAGGCCACCGGCAGGAAGGTCGCCGCCGTCGCCGTGTTGGAGGTCATCTCCGTGAGCAGCAGCACGCCTACCGCGGCGATCAGCACCAGCACCCAGACCGGGATGCCGGCCAGGCCCTCCATCTGGGTGCCCAGCCAGGTGGACAGCCCGGAGGTACCGAACTGTCCCGAAAGGGCCAGGCCTCCACCGAACAGCAGCAGCACACCCCAGGGAAGCTTCACCGCGTACTCCCAGTCCAGCAGCCGCACGCCCTTATTCGCTGTACCGCCTGCCGGCAACAGGAAAAGCAGCAGCCCGACCACCATGGCGATGCCGGCATCCGAGATGAACGGATCCGCGTCGCGCAGATCTGCCTCCAGCGGGATGGTCACCCACGCGACGGCCGCAGCGACGAAGATCAGCAGCACCCGGATCTCTGCCGCGCTCATCGGTCCGAGCTTGCGCAGCTCGCCCTTGATCAGGTCCGAACCGCCGGGAATGTGGTCGATCTCCGGACGGAAGATCACCTTGGTCAGCAGGAACCATGTGATCGCCAGCATGATCACAGAAATGGGTACACCCACCAGCATCCATTGGCCGAAGCCGATGGTCAGATCGTGGTTGGTGCTCATGTGCCCGGCCAGCAGAGTGTTGGGCGGGGTGCCGATGATGGTGCCCAGGGATCCCACCGAGGCCGCGTAAGCGATGCCGAGCATGAGAGCTGTCCCGAAATTGGACTTGATGGCTTCCTTCTTGCCCTCCTCCTGGGCCTCTTCGCTGTCCACATCCGCCGCAGCAGGGTCCTCGCCCTTGAGGATCTTCTGCACCAGCATGAGCACGGAGATGCCGATCGGGAGCATCATGACAGCGGTCGCCGTATTGGAGACCCACATGGAGAGGAATCCGGTGGCGATCATGAAGCCGGCGATGAGATTCACCGGCTTGGAACCCATGGCCCGCAGGGTCACCAGAGCAATGCGCCGGTGCAGGTTCCACCGCTGCATCGCCAGCGCCAGCATGAACCCGCCCATGAACAAGAAGATGATGTTGTTGCCGTAGGAGGCGCCGACGTCGTCGAATGAGACTCCTCCCACCGGCTCTTCGGCACTGCCCGCATCGCCCTCCGGGACCAGCACGGGAAAGATGATCAGCGGCAGCAGGGCCGTGGCGGGAATGGGGATCGCCTCCGTCATCCACCAGACAGCCATGAGCACTGCGGTCGCAGCGGTCAGTCGAGGCCAGACCTCAAGGTCTGCCGGCATCACCAGGTAGACCAGCAGCGCCAGGCCGATCCCGCCGAAGAGTCCGATCAGCCGGCGCAACAGCGTCGGCTTCTCGAAGCCCTCCGCGCGGTGTCCGGCGGAGAGCTGTTCGACCTCTTGTTTCGCTTGACTTGTGGGATCGTATTGCTGAAGGTGAGCACCCGTCACCTTCGATCGTGGGGGCATCATTGCAACCACTCCGTTCGCATCTGTTGAAGTCAGCTCGGTGGGCAGCGCCTGTGTCAGGCGCCACAGTCATGAGTGGGAGAATAGCACCGCAGAAAAGTGAGCCGCATGCTGGAGGAGCCTCAGTCCCGTGGAAGCACCACGGCCGCCAGCAGGGTGGATGCTGCGGTGAGCGCCAGCACCATTCCCACCGTGCCGCCCCAACCGCCCAGGTGAAGGAAGGTGCCTCCTAGGAAGCCGAACACCGAGGACCCCGCGTAGTAGCCCAGGTTGTACAGGGATGCGGACTGCGAGCGCCCCGCCACCGCTCGCGAGCCCGCCCAGCCCGAGGCCACTGCATGGGAGGCGAAGAACCCTCCGGTCAGCACAGCCATCCCCAGGATGATCACCCAGATCTGGGGTACCAGGGTCAGTCCCACCCCGGCCATCATGATCAGGTTTCCGGCCAGCAGCACCGGCCGCCTGCCGAACCTGGAGGCCATTCGGCCGGCCCGTGGGGAGGAGAACGTGCCGGCCAGGTACGCCAGGAACACCAGAGAGGCCAGCCACACGGGCATCATGTAGGGCGGGCCGGCCAAGTGAAAGCCCAGATAGTTGTACATGGCCACGAAGCCGCCCATCGTCAGGAAACCCTGCAGATAGATCACCCACAGAGCCCCCGAACGCAGGTTGCCCAGCAGGGCGCCTGCGGCCTCACCGAGGCTGCTCCGACGCGGCGTGAAGTTCACAGCCGCGGGCGCCAGCCGCAAGAACACCACCACACAGACGATCGCAGTGGCGGTGACCACCAGCATCCCCAGTTTCCAGCCCAGCTGCTCGCCCACGGGGGCCGCCACGATTCGTCCCAGAAGCCCGCCCACCGTTGTGCCAGAAACATAGGTGCCCGCCGCCGCGGCAGCGACCTTGGAGCTGACCTCCTCGTTGAGGTACGCGACAGCCAGAGCCGGAACTCCTCCGAGCATGAACCCTTCCAAGAAGCGCATGCCCAAGGCCAGCGAGAAGGTGGGGACCGCCACTGTCAGCACCGCAAAGAGACAGGCCAGGCTGATGGCCCACATCATGGCGCGCTTACGTCCTGCGGCATCACCTACGTAGGACCAGGGGATGACCCCCAAGGCCAGGCCGAGCGTGGCCGCGGAGACCATGAGAGCTGCCTGATCGGCGGTGATCTGCTGCTCCACCGCGATCAGTGGCAGCAGACCCTGCGGAGAGTAGAGCTGGGCGAACGTCGCCACCCCGATGGCGAACAGGGCCAGCAGAAGCCGGCGGTAGGGGACGCTGCCCGGCTGGAGTCCTGCGGCGGCGTCGTCGTTCACAGTGATCCAGCTTACGCGCGGAGCCCAGTCAGCGTCAGGCCAGGACTTCTATGGTCCCGCGGATGATGGCACCGGCTCCGCCGAGCCCTGCCAGCACAAGCGCCAGCCTGCGTGCTGCCGAGGCCGACACACGGCGAGACAAGAGAGTCGCCACCGCGATTCCCACGATGACTGTGGCCACGATCCCAGGGAAGACCCATACCAGCGGCAGGCCGTCTCCGGCGCGGGTGTCCACGGAACCCATCGCGAGCTTGCTGATGACAGAGGCAGCTCCCATCGTCATGAAGATCGGCTGCAGGGTGGCAGCGAAGCTGATCTGCTCCCAGCGGGAAAGCCTGGAGTAGATGACCATCACGGGGGCAGCTACCCCGGAGGTGGTGTTGAAGAAGCCCCCGAGGAAGCCGGCGATGACGCCGGGTACTCGTCCCGGCCATTCAGGGAGCCGGCGGAGACTGACTGTCACCACCAGCGCCAGCACCACGATGCTGCCCAGGATGATGGACAGCCACCCCGCACTGAGCTGAGCCACCAGCCACGCGCCGGGGACCGCTCCGAGCACGGCTGCGGGGATGATGAGCCAGAAGCGCCGCCAGCTGATGCTGCCCCAGACGCTGAGCATGATGAGGAACCCGGAGACCACAGTGGTCATATTCGTGACGAGAACGCCCAAGGCGGGTCCCAGCAGAATGGAGAGGACGGGCGCGACCACGAGGCCGACTCCTGTGCCGGAGAGCCGCTGGAGAATGGTGCCGATGAGCACCGCGACGACGATGACGGCAACTGTGCCCGCAAGAGTCATGACGCTCATCCTATGCCGCACCCTTAAGGCGAAGCGCCGGCGCACACCGTCCGGTCCTGACGACCTAAGCTGCCTGGACTCAATCAGTCACTGCAGGCGGTGCGCTTGCGGCCTCCACGTCCGACGTCGGCATGGCCTGCTTCCTGCAGCGCCTTGCGGATCTCCTTCGGGAGGGAGAAGACGATGTCCTCTTCCGCGGTGACGATCTCTTCCACGTCGTGATAGCCGTACTCGGCCAGCAGACGCAGCACGTCCTGCACCAGCACCTCGGGCACGGAAGCGCCGGAGGTGACGCCGATGGTGGCCGCCTCGGTGAACCACTGCTCGTCCACCTGGTTGGCGAAGTCCACGCGCTCAGCGCGCTTGGCGCCGTACTCCTTGGCGACCTCCTTCAGGCGCACAGAGTTGGAGGAGTTCGCCGAACCCACCACAATCACGAGGTCAGCCTCCGGGGCCACCTTCTTGATGGCAGCCTGCCGGTTGGATGTGGCGTAACAGATGTCATCGCTGGGCGGATCCTGCAGATTCGGGAAACGCTCGCGCAGCTTGTTAACCGTCTCCATGGTCTCGTCCACCGACAGCGTGGTCTGCGAGAGCCAGATGAGCTTGTCCGGATCCGGCACCTCGATCTGGTCCACCTCCCAGGGGCCGTTGACGATCGTGGTGGACTCCGGTGCGTGGCCGAAGGTGCCCTCGACCTCTTCATGGCCGTCGTGCCCAATGAGCAGGATGTGGAAGTCGTCCTTGGTGGTGAACCGCACCGCTTCACGGTGCACCTTGGTCACCAGGGGGCAGGTGGCATCAATGGTCTGAAGGCCCCGCTCGCTGGCGAGGTTCTTCACCGCCGGGGATACGCCGTGGGCAGAGAAGACCAGAAGCTCGCCCGGAGGCACCTCGTCGGCCTCCTCGACAAAGATGACGCCCTTTTCCGTGAGGGTGTCCACCACGTGACGGTTGTGCACAATCTCTTTGCGGACGTAGACGGGGGCACCGTGCTGCTCCAGAGCTTTCTCCACCGCGACCACGGCGCGGTCAACGCCGGCGCAGTAGCCGCGCGGGGCGGCCAGCAACACCCGTCGCTCGCCCTCGAAGGTAGAGGCGGCGGCGATCTCCTCAGGGCTGCGCCGCTTGCGCGGCACCTGCGGGGTGGGCACCGAAATATGCTTCCGGCGCGCAGACGAGGGGGCTTCGGCGGTGGTGGTCATATGCGCAGAGTCTACCGGGAAGACCTGAACACGAGCACGTTCCGGCCCTGTGATGAGAGCAGCGCCTCAGACGCCTTCGCGGCGGCGCGCGGTAGGAGCGACCAGTGCCCCGACTGCGCCGAGGAGGGTGGCGAAACCGGCCGCGGTGGTGAACACCCACCAGGATGGCTGGGCCCACTCGGTGATGCGAGTCTCCACATGGGTGACCAGCAGGCGTGCCGCCTCGGGAGCACCTTCGAGTTCATCAAAGCTCGGCGATGCGGCGTTCAGCGCCATCCACGCGCCGAGGGCGGCGGCCAGTCCTGCTCCCAGAGCCAGCCCGATCCAGCGCCATCGCCCGGGGCCCAACAGGAGGCCGAGCACCAGCAGGGCTCCGGCGGCCAGCGCAAAGCCAAACCAGTACTGGCTCAGTCCGGCAACGGTGGCCCACGTGTAGGGGTCTGCCCCGTCCTCGGCAGCGGCTTCGACGTCTACCACGATCTCTGGGGAGAGGAAGGTGAAGCTGCCGGCGTCGACGAACGGCAGGAAGCTCAGGTGTTCGTCCAGGGCTTCGCGCACGGGCTGCGTGGTCGCGTCGGCCACCGGAGACAGGTCGACCGAGAGCGCCAGATCGTCGCCGTCGCCGGAGGGCCCGCGGTGGAACAGGCGCTCTAACTGTCCGGTGTAGTCCTCTCGGGTGACTTGGAGGGTCTCGTCCCAGGCCGCACGCGTGCGTTCGTTGTCCAGGATCCCGGAGACGAGCCCGCTGACCCAGTCCTCCACGGACTCCCCCAGGTATTGGGAGATTTCCTCGGGCAGACGCTGGGCGAGCTCGCTGATCATCATCTCCGAGACCGCATCGGAGAATTCCTCCTGATACGGCAGCTCCCCGGCGATGTAGCGCACCGGCTCCTCACTGCGCAGCAGCTGATTGACCTGGTAGCCGCTGAGGGAGACTACAGCCAGCAGTCCCGCGAGCAGCAGCGAGAGCACACTGAAAAGCTTGCGCACGGTGAGGGGCCTTTCTTCTCTGCTCGCCAGAGGACTAGTCTGTTAGGCAGTATGAACTACCAGGAGCCGCACGCCAAAGACCGCCCTTCTCTGGCGACGATTCCGCCGTCCTCCCAGGACACCTCGGCCGAGACACCGTGGCCGCTGAGCCACTTCTCCGGCAAGCTGCGTGCTCATATCGATCGTGTGACCCCCACATGGGTGGAGGGTCAGCTGGTGGAGTTCACCATGCGCAACGGCACCGCGTGGATGACGCTGCGGGACCTGGAGCAGGAGGTCTCCTTCAACGCGGTGGCCTGGCGCAACGTGGCCGGGACGCTCGACGGCGTCGTCGCCCCCGGATCGCGGGTGGTCGCCTTGGTCAAGCCCAGTCTCTATGAGAAGAGCGGGCGCCTGAGCCTGGTTACCCAGCAGATGCGGCCAGTGGGCCTTGGCGACCTGCTGGCACGTATTGAGCAGCTCAAACAGCAGCTGGCCGCAGAGGGTCTCTTCGATGCCTCCCGCAAGATTCCGCTTCCGGTGCTTCCCACGCGCATCGGCTTGATCACCGGACGTGACTCCGATGCGTTGAAGGACATCGTGCGCAACGTGCACTCCCGGTGGGCCGCTGCGCAGTTCGAGATACGCGAAGTCGCCACCCAGGGTCCGATGGCCGCCATGGAGGTTGCCGCTGCGCTGCAGGATCTGGACGCCCATCCCCAGGTCGACGTCATCGTCATCGCCCGTGGCGGCGGTGCACTGGAGGAGGTGGTGCTGCCGTTCTCGGACGAGCGCCTCATCCGCGCGGTCTCCGCCGCCCGGACTCCCGTCGTCTCCGCCATCGGGCACGAGGCTGACCGCCCCCTGCTGGACGAGGTTGCCGATGTCCGGGCCTCCACCCCCACCGGCTCGGCGAAGCTGCTGGTGCCTGATGAGGCGCTCGAGCGCGAGAACATCTCTCAGGCCAGGGCCCGGATGTCCCAGGGACTGGAACGCCGGCTCCAGAATGAGAGCGAATGGCTGCGCAGCGTGCGGACTCGCCCGGTGCTGGCCCGACCGGAGGAGATGCTCACCGTGCGCCGTGAGGATCTGCTGGGACTGCGACGTCGGGCGCTGGTCTCCGCGGAGGCTTCTGTCACCCGCGCCCGGGACTGGGTCCAGCACACCAGGGCACGCGTCACGGGGCTCTCACCGCAGTCCACATTGGACCGTGGATACGCGGTGGTCCAGGTCAGCACACCAGGGGTCGGCACCAGCATTGTGCGCGACGCCGGAACCCTCTCCCCCGGTCATGACGTGCGCGTCATGGTCGCAGCCGGCGAGTTCGAAGCCCAGGTCACCGCGGTCCACCCGGACCCCGATCACGAACCGAATGAAGGACAGGCATGAGCGAGACCACCGAGAACCAGTTCAGCACCGCGAAGCTGGATGACATCGAGCAGATGTCCTATGAGCAGGCTCGCGAGGAGCTCATCGCCGTGGTCACCAAGCTGGAGACCGGCGGGGCCCCGCTGGAGGAGTCGCTGGCTTTGTGGCAACGCGGTGAGGCGCTGGCGGATCGTTGCGAACGCTGGTTGGACGGAGCAGCCGCTCGGCTGCAGCAGGTCAAGGAGTCTCTGCAGCGCCCTGAGGCTTAGGCCGTGAGGCTCTGCGGCGACGGGGCCTAGGCTCCCGGCTCTCTACATCACCCGCGTGAGGACGGCAGACCGGCGGAATCAGCCGGCTGCTGCTGAGCCCGGGGACGAGGTTTCGCGGTCTCGTCTTCTGCGGATTCCTGCGCCGATGCCCCCGAGGGCGAGCGTTTGGCGTGGCGCAGGCCCAGCTCGTAAGCGGCCAGCGCCAGCAGCCAGATCGCGGTGATGGGCAGCACGAACCACAACATGGCCGTGCTGAAGGGCCGCAGGGCGGCATGGTCCACGGAGGAGAGCACCAGGTAGATGACATAGGCCAGGTACATCACGACCAGCAGGAAGCCTTCCCAGCGGGCAATGATCTGGCCGGTGAACGCCAGCGGCAGCAGCACCAGAGCCACCGCGATCATGATCGGCAGATCGAAGTTCACCGCGGCGGGGTCGACCCTCACGCCCACTGGCGAGACGATCGCGGTCAGGCCCAGTACCGCACCGATGTTGAAGATGTTGGAACCCACCAGGTTGCCCACCGCCATGTCACGCTCTCCGCGGATGGCGGCGATCACGCTCGTGGCGAGCTCCGGCAGAGAGGTGCCGATGGCCACGATGGTCAGACCGATGATCAGGTCACTCACCCCCAGCGAAGCAGCGATCGTCGTCGCGGCCGCGACCAGCAGCTGAGCCCCAAGAACCAGCATGCCCACACCAACGAGGATCAGGATCACGTCCACCGTGGTGGCACGCAGCTTGGTGGCTCGCAGGCGGGCCATCAGTTTGCCCGTACCATCGGCCAGGACCTCCTCGACGCCGAGCTCCGGCTCCTGTCCTCGGGACTTCTGGTGCCGGGCCCACAGCAGGGTGCCCACAAGGTAGACCAGCAGCAGGGCGAGGAGAACGACGCCGTCGACAGTGGAGAAGCCCCCGTCGAGAGCCAGCAGCAGAGCCAGCACTGACATGCCCACCATCACCGGGATATCGGCTTTGATGAGCTGGATGCGCACAAAGAGCGAGCCGAAGATGGCGGTCAGGCCGAGCACAAAGAGGATGTTCGCGATGTTGCTGCCCACCACGTTGCCGACCGCCAGTCCGGGCGAGCCGCTGATGGAGGCACCGACGCTGACCGCGAGTTCCGGCGCCGAGGTCGCGAAGGACACGATGGTCAGGCCGATGACCAGCGAGGACAGGCCCGCGGTCTTGCCCAAAGACGCGGCCCCACGCACCAGCGCCTCGCCTCCCAGAACCAGAAGGACAAAGCCGCCGATCAGCTGCAGGATGCTAAGGAGAGTCACTGTCCATATTCTACCTGGGCATTAGCCAAAAGTAGACCAAAAATTTGCCGGGAATCTGCCCCGGAGGCCCGAGTAGGATGTGGATTGCCAGAACCCTCACACGGCAAGGAGAACTACGTGGCTCTTGAAGCTGAGACCGTCATCACCCACAGCGCCGATGACATCATCGCCGCCTACACCTCAAAGGAGTTCCATGAGCACCTGGCTGGGAAGGTGGGCTCCCAGCTGAAGAGCTTCGACTCCAGCGCTCGGCCCGACGGCGGCTACACCATCGTCTCCGAGCAGGCGATCAACGCCGAGAAGCTGCCCGATATTGCCCAGAAGGTCCTCAAGGGCACCGTCACCGTGACCGTGACGGACACCTGGTCCGGCCCCGATGCTGACGGCTCCCGCCGCTCCGACACCGAGGTCAAGATCCACGGTGCGCCGGTCAAAGCCGTGGCCTCCCAGACTCTGCATGCTCGCGGGGCCGCCGAGACCAAAGCGACCGTGCGCGGTGATGTGGACGTGAAGATCCCGCTGATCGGCGGCAAGATCAAGAAGGCAGCCGAGCCCTACATGAAGAAGTTCGTCGAGCTGCAGTCCAAGGAAGTCGCCAAGTTCATCGAGCAGAACAAGGCCTGAGTCCCCGCAGCTGCTCAGAAGAAGCCCGTCGACGATCCCTGCGGTCATCGACGGGCTTCTTCATTGTGGCTGGGGCGTTCAGTGGACCTTGTTCTGTGCGGCGGTGAGCCCTTCAGTCAGCAGCAGTTCTACCGCATCGGCCGTGCGGTCGATGAAGCCGGGCAGCTCCTTGCGCTCGGCCTCCGAGAATCCCTGCAGGACATAGTCGGCAGTCTCCATCTGTCCCGGGGGGCGACCGATTCCGGCTCTCACGCGCAGATAGTCCCGGTTTCCGCCCAGGTGCTGAGTGATCGACTTCAGACCGTTGTGGCCCCCCTCGGAGCCGCCGCGCTTGAGCTTGAGTCGACCAAAATCGATGTCAAGCTCGTCGTGGACGACGACCAGGTGCGCGGGATCCACAGAGAAGTAGTCCATCAGCCCCCTGACCGGCTTACCGGAGTGGTTCATGTACCCCTCAGAGATCGCGAAGATCACTTTCGGACCCCCGTGAGCCAGGCGTGCGCCCACAGCTTTGGCGCCGACTTTGGTGCGGGTGTAGGTGGCTCCCATGCGCTCGAGCAGCTCGTCGAGCACCATGTGGCCGATATTGTGCCGGGTATGACGATAGCGGGTCCCGGGATTCCCGAGACCCGCTATCAGCCAGGTATCTTCTGCCATACGGCAAGCCTATCGAAAGGCCGGAGTCTTACTCCTCGTCGCCGCCCTCAGCCTCTGCGGACTCCTCGCCGGCAGCGGCTTCCTCGCCCTCGGCAGCCTCATCAGCTGTGCCGTCAGCCTCGGACTCAACGTCCTGCTCCTGCGGCTCGTAGATGGAGACGACCGGGGACTCCAGGTCGGTCAGAGCCAGAGCAGCACCCTTGGGCAGGTTGATGTGCTCGGGCAGAGCGTTCTCGTCGCGGCCGGTGATGTCCACGGTCACGGACTCGGGCAGGTCCAGAGCGTCGGCCTCGATCGCCACGGTGGGCTGATCCAGCAGGTACTCGAAGCCCTCTGCGGGCTCGCCGATGACCTCAACGGGCACGTCGACGACGATCTTCTCGCCCTTGCGCACGGCCAGCAGGTCCACGTGGACGATGAAGGGCTTCAGCGGATCGCGCTGGATGTCCTTGGGGATCACGGTCTGCTCATCACCCTCGATCTCCAGGGTGATCAGAGCGTTGGGGTTACGGACAGCCAGCATGGTCTCGTGACCGGGCAGCAGCACGTGGCGGGGCTCCTCGCCGTGGCCGTAGATGACAGCGGGGATCTTGTCCTCGCGACGGGCCTGGCGGGCGGCGCCCTTGCCGAATTCGCTGCGGACTTCGGCGGAGATGACAAGCTTGTCAGCCATGATGTTCCTTTACGTCGTCGATAACGGCGCGACCTGGATCAGCCGCGCCCTCGCCTAAAAGTGCCGGTTGGCACAAGGGTCAACTATACGGCAGCTCAGGCTTTACCGTCGAACAGGGTGGTCACCGAGCCGTCGGTGAAGACCTCCTTGATGGCCCGGGCCAGAATCGGCGCGATGGAGAGCACCGTCAGCTGCTCAAAGCGCTTCTCCTCCGGGATCGGCAGGGTGTTGGTCACGACCACCTCGCGCGCCCCGGAGTTAGCGAGCCGCTCCGCAGCCGGCTCCGAGAAGATCGCGTGAGTGGCGGCAATGATGACGTCCTTGGCCCCAGCGTCCTTGAGGATCTGGACCGCGCCAGAGATGGTGCCGCCGGTGTCGATCATGTCGTCGATGAGCACGCAGGTACGTCCCTCGATGTCACCGACGATGCGCTTGGACTCCGCCTTGTTGGGCTGGGTGAGATCACGAGTCTTGTGCACGAACGCCAGGGGTACGCCGCCCAGACGGTCGGCCCACTGCTCGGCGACGCGCACGCGGCCGGTGTCCGGGGAGACCACGGTGACGTCGTCGTCGGCGACCTGGTCGCGGATGTAGTCGGCCAGCAGCGGGATACCGAAGAGATGGTCCACGGGACCGTCGAAGAAGCCCTGGATCTGGGCGGTGTGCAGGTCGACCGTCATGATGCGGTCAGCCCCGGCAGTCTTGTACAGGTCCGCCACCAGACGCGCGGAGATGGGCTCGCGGCCGCGACCCTTCTTGTCCTGCCGGGAATAGGGGTAGAACGGCGAGACCACCGTGATGCGCTTGGCGGAGGCGCGCTTCATGGAGTCGATCATGATCAGCTGCTCCATGAGCCAGTTGTTCAGCGGCGCAGGATGGGATTGCAGCAGGAACACGTCCTTGCCACGCACAGACTCTCCGGAGCGCACGTAAATCTCTCCGTTGGCGAAGTCGTAGGCGCTCAGCGGCAGCAGCTCGGTGCCCAGCTCCTCCGCGATCTCCTGAGCGAGCCCGGGATGGGCACGCCCGGAGGCAATGACCATCGTCTTCTCGGTGCTGACCTTGATCTCATCCACGGTGTGCTCAGTTCCCCTTGCCGTTGTTAGTGGTCTCCAGCGCCTGCGCGGCAGCCTGTGCGGCGGCCGATCCTGGTCGCTTGGTCTCTACCCAGCCCTCGTTGTTGCGCTGCGGGGCCACGGACAGTGCCAGCGCGCCGGGCGGGACGTCTTTGCGCACGACGGCGCCCGCTCCGGTATAGGCGCCGTCACCCACTTCCACCGGCGCGACGAACACCGTGTTGGAGCTGGTTCGCACGTGAGAGCCGATGATCGTGCGGTGCTTGTTCTCGCCGTCGTAGTTGGCGGTGATGTTGCCGCAGCCGATGTTGGTGTGCTCGCCGATGGTGGCATCCCCGGCGTAGCCGAGGTGGCTGAGCTTGGAGCCGCGGCCGATCTGGACGTTCTTGGTCTCGTAGAATGCGCCGATCTTGCCGTCCTCACCCAGCACCGTGCCCGGACGAAGATAGGTGAACGGCCCGACGACGCCGCCGGCTTTGATCTCTGCGCCGCTGCCGTGGGTGCGGGTCACCGTGGCGCCCTCCCCCACCGTCACGTCCGTGAGAGTCGAGTCCGGACCGACCACGGCGCCGCGGGCGAGATGGGTCAGGCCGTGCAGCTGGGTGCCCGGAAGGATGGTGGTGTCAGGCTCAAGCGTGACCGTGGCGTCGATCCAGGTGGTGTCGGGGTCGATGACGGTGGTGCCAGCGCGCATGGCAGTTTCGACCGTGCGGCGGTTGAGCTCCTTGCCCAGAGCTGCCAGCTGGACGCGGTCGTTGGCACCTTCGACCTGCCAGCGATCCTCGGTGGTGACGGCGGCTACGCGTCCACCTTCGGCCCGGGCCAGGCCCAGGACGTCGGTCAGGTACTTCTCTCCCTGGGCGTTGTCCGTGGTGACCTGCGCCAGTGCGGAGATCAGTGTGGCGGCGTCGAACGCGTAGATGCCGGAGTTGACCTCGCGGATCTCGCGCTGCGCGTCAGTGGCGTCCTTGTGCTCGACGATGCCGACGACAGCCTCGGGGTTGGCGTCGTCGCGCAGAATGCGGCCATAGCCAGTGGCGTCCTGCAGCAGCGCGGTGAGAACCGTCACGGCATTGCCCTGGGATTCATGGGTGGTGACCAGTTCGGTGACGAGGTCCGGGGTCAGCAGCGGCACGTCTCCGTAGGTCACCACTACGGTGCCGGAGTCGGCGGCATGACCGGCGGCGGCCAGCGCTTCCAGGCCGCACTCCACGGCCCGTCCGGTGCCCGGGACCTCATCCTGGTCGGCGAGGATCACGTCGTCGTCGTGGGAGAGGATGTGCTCGGCCACGCGGTCGCGCTGATGGCGGACCACAGCCACCAGATGCTCGGGGTTCAGCGCCCGGGCGGTGTTCAGCGCATGACCGATCATGGAAACACCGCCGAGGGTGTGCATGATCTTCGGGGTCTCCGACTTCATGCGGGTGCCTGCCCCCGCGGCCAGGACGATCACGGCGGTGGGACGATCAAGCGACTGAGTCACGAAGGCGTTCTCCTAGGCACCGATGGGATGAGCGTTCCTCATCCTATGTCGCTCCGCCACTAGGATTCGAACCTAGACTCACGGTACCAAAAACCGGTGTGCTGCCCTTACACCATGGCGGATGAAGTAGCCCCACCAGCCTACCAATAACGGAAGGCACCGAGCCGCGAACGCCCCGCCCGGGGGTCCTGGACCGCTGACAGCGTTGCTTAAGCAGTTCGTGCCACCGCGGAGCGCCTTATGGCCGAAAAAGCCCTCTCGGGTGACCTCAACTGCAGAAGCAACGGCCTGGCTGCACCGGGGCTGGGCTCAGAAGAGGTCTTTATGCGCGGTGTAGTGCTCTGCGGCCGGGGTAAGGGGACCGGTGCCGTAGAGACGGATCACTTCAGCCAGGCGGGGGTGATCGCTCTCCAGCGTCTCAGCGGCCGCGCGCAGCTCCGCACCCGAGGCCACGGCCCGCAGCAGATTGCGAATACCCGCCACCACGGCCCCGTCCTCTGCGGCCGGGGCCAGCTGGGTAGTGCGCGTGATGTTGGACTGGGCGCTGCGAATCTCCTCCAGCAGTGCGGGCACCTCTTCGGGCGGAGTCTTACCGGCTCCCACCGCCTCCGCCAGTTCGTGCAGCCGCTGGACGCGCCCGAGCACCGCAGGGTTGCCGATCTTCACCCGCTGCGCACTGATCAGCTGCGAGAGCATCGGTGCAGAAATACCGAGCACCTTGGCCAGACCCGCCTGGTTGAGCCCCAGCGCCTGCTTGAGCCGCCCAAACGTCTCCCCCAGCGGTTCGCCGTAGGCGGCACGCTGGGCCTCCCGGTTCGCCTCCACGCTCATTGATGCTCCTCTCTCTGACCGTCCAGCCGACGGCGCCAGGTCGACGCCATGGCACCTATTGTGCACCAGCAAAGAGTAAACGCGCATCACAACGCCACCGTGCCGGACACAGCGCCCGGACCAAACGCTTATCACCTCAGGTCAGAGCACCCTTTGGGCTTCCGCAAAAATTCTCTCGGATAGCCTCTTGACTTTGCTGCCGCAAACTTATTAGCATCGCACTTGTAAACGTTGCTTTCGCAAACATCAGCAAAGGCAGCGCAGCTATCACCCGAGGAGGACATCATGACACCGCTCGAGAACACCCCGCACATCCCCACCGAGTCAGACACCCCCACCCCACGCTGCACCCGGACCATGCCCGTGGGACGCACCCTGACCGCCATGGGAATCGCCGTCGCCCTGGCGGCGTTCTCCGCTCCTGGCGCAGGGGCGGCCACCAGTCCGGCCTCGGGCGCGGACAGCGACTCCGCAGACAGTGATTCCGCAGGCGGCGACTCCCGAGACGCCGATGATCGTGACTCCGAGGACGAGCCCGAGGGCGAGGCACCCGGTGCGGACCTCTACCTGGATGAGGACAGCGAACTGCTGCTGGTGATGGACGCCTCCCGCTCCATGCTCAGCGATGACGCCGGCGGGCAGACCCGAATCGACGCCGCCCGGGACGCCCTGCACTCCGTAGTGGACACCCTGGAGGAGCAGGACGGCGACCACCACGTGGGCCTGCGGGTCTTCGCCTCCGAAGTGGAGGATTACACCGACGCCGCCGCCTGCTCCGACTCAGAGCTCGCGGTGCCCATCGACACCGACAACATCGACGATCTTCGTGAAGCCATCGACTCCTACAAGGCGGTGGGAGGCGCCACGCCCCTGGCCTACGCCCTCGAGCAGGCCGCGGAGGACCTCTCCGACGAAGGCAATCGCACCATCGTGCTGGTCTCCGACGGCGCTGAGAACTGCGTGCCGGATCCCTGCGAGGCCGCCGAAGCCATCGCCGAGCAGGGCATCGACCTGCAGATCCACACCGTCGGCTTCCAGATCGATGAGGACGAGGCCGAGGAGGCCCGCGAGCAGCTGCGCTGCATCGCTGAGGCCGGAGGCGGTCAGTACTTCGATGCCGAGGACGCCGAGACCCTCACCCACACTCTGGAGCGTGTCTCCCAGCGGGCCTATCAGCCCTTCAGCCTGCAGGGCGAGCGCGTCGAAGGCGGGGCCAACTGGGGCGATGCCCCCGAACTGTCGCCCAACGCCCAGTACATCGATGAGCTCTCCGAGGAGAAGCTGCACTACAGGATCCCCCGTGAGCTGGAGAACTCGTCCCTGCACGTCGCCCTGACCACGCACAACGCCGAGGGCGAAGCCGACTGGGTGGAGGCGGAACTGAGCACCTGGCATGAGGATCGCTGTGACCGCGACTCCATGATCGGCACCGAGTTCTCCACCCGCGACTTCCTCCGCACGGCCCAGCTGGTGGCCTACCGCGACCTGGAGAAGGAGGCCGGCGAGGACCCCTGCGCCGAGGACGATGAGCTGGTGCTCTCCGTCGAGTTCCAGGGCGATGACCCCGAGACCGTGGGCCAGCCCTTCGAGATCACCATCTACGAGGAGCCCGAGGCGGCCAACCAGGAGGACCTTCCGGAGGCCACCGAGCGCGCCGAGACCGAATGGACCGACATGGGCCGCGACCCCCAGGGCGCAGTGGAGGTCTACGGCGGCAATTCCTTCAACAACGCTCCGATCCTGGAGCCCGGCACCACCTACGACGGCGACATCCTCCCCGGTGAGGCGCTGGTCTTCCGCGTTCCCGTCGAGTGGGGCGAGACCCTGCAGGCTGAGGCCTACTTCCCCGAGCCTGACGAGGAGCTTTCCGAGAACCTCTCCGGCAGCGGCATCTCTTCCGGCCTGACCGTCATGTCACCGATGCGCGGGATCATCGACTCCGACTTCAACTCCGTGTGGCGCAATATGTCCACCGAGCTGCAGGTTCAGTCCCACGAGGTGCGCTGGAACAACCGGGGATCGAACCAGAGCGACGTCGAGTACACCCACCATGCGGGCTACCAGTACGTGGTCCTGGTCGCTGATCACCACGACGACGGCGACTCCTTCACCGTCCCCTACCGCCTGACCGTCGCGACCTTCGGCGAGGCCAGTGAGGGCGCCCCCGAATACCCCGAGGGCATGGAGGACTCCTCCCCCGCCGTGATCTACGAACGCGACGATGAGGACTCCGACGAGGACGAGACCTCACCCGAGGGCGACGACGAGGACCGCAATGAGCAGGACTCGGATGGCGACGAGGACTCGAGGGACGAGCAAGACGACGAGGACGACGTCGTCGAGCCACGCGCCTGAAGCACGCACCTGATCACCAACAACATCCGGAGCATCATCACGGGCTCCGGGCACAAAGGAACGGAATTAAGGGATGGACTCCCCGCAGATGCACCCGTCAGAGATCCACAGGATCGGCAATACTGAGACGTTGAAGGACTCAAAGGAGCTGAACACCATGGACGCACAGGACCAGACGGCATCTCGCGGGGAGTTCGTCCTGAAGTGCCCCTACCGCCTCATGGCCGTGATCGCCCTCACCGGACTGCTGGCCTTTTGGCTGATTCCGCTGGCCCAGGCCGCCGAACCCGCCGAGTCTGAGGACGGTTCAGTCGATGAGGCCGGGCAGGGACTCCAGCTGAGCGGCGAGCGCGTCACCGGAGGAAGCAATGCCGGGGATGCCCACCCGCTCAGCCCGGGTGCCGCCTACCTCGACACCCTGAGCTCCGGCACCCTGTACTACCGGATTCCCAAGGAGCATGAGGGCTCGGCGCTCCACGTCAGCGTCGCCTTCGGCGAACAGCGCGAGGAGCCCGACTATATGGGAGCCGATGTGCAGCTCTCCACCTGGGAGAGCACTCGCTGCGCCAGCGGTTCGGTCTCCACCGCCGAGATGAACACCCGTGACCGTCTCGGCAGCACCTACCTCATCGCCGGCCCCGAGCCCGAGACTCTCCTGGAGCCCGAGCAGGAGACGGATCCCGATGCGGAACCGGCAGAGGATCCCTGCGGGGAGGCCGGCGAGCTGGTGCTGAGCATCTCCCCCTTCGACCCTGAGTCCGGACTGATCGGTGAGGACTTCGAGATCGCCGTCTTCGAAGAGCCCTCACCCATCAACGCGCAGGACTTTGATGCCGAGGCTCCCGAGTACGACCACCACTGGACCGATATGGGACGCAATGTCTCTGGCGCCCAGCCAGTGTCCCCCGGCGCATCCTTTGACGACGCCCCGGCCCTGGATCCTGGCACCACCTATGACTCCTCGATCAGCCCTGGCGAAGTCCAGGTCTTCCGTGTCCCGGTGGAGTGGAACGAACGCCTGCAGGCAGAGGCATTCTTCCCCGAACCCGGGGACAGCCTGTCCGAGGAGCTCAGTGGCATGGGCTCCGTCTCCCTGGCCGCCTTCAGCCCCATGCGGGGAATGGCTCACGGAGACTTCAGCACCGTATCCACCAGCAGCGCGACCGAGCTGCGCACCCACACCTCTCCGGTGTGGTGGAACAGCCGCTTCGCACGCGGCGGGAACTCCACCGCTCTCGCGGGGGACTTCTACCTGGTGATGGCCGCAGACCCCCACGACGACGGCGACTCCCCCGAGATCCCCTACCGCCTGACCCTGCAGACCTACGAAGAAGACGGCGCCCCTACCCCCGAGTACCCCGAGGGAACCACCTCCACTCCGCAGATCGCTGGGGCTGAGCAGCCTGGCAATGGTGACTCGACCTCGGAGGACGAGGAAGCCTCGGCCGACGGTGAGGAGCCCACTGCGGTGGAGCGGCTGCGCAGCATCGGCGACTCCCCCGGGATCCTCATCAGCCTGGGCGCCTTCGGCCTGCTCCTCATGGCGGCGGGCGGACTGTTCCTGGCGCGTACCATGCGCCGCCACTGACCGTTACCAAATCGTCACCAAACTTTACGCCCGCTAATATTGAATTGCAGCTGCAAACAATATTACGGTCGGGCTATGCACAACACCGCACCTTTTCACACCTCCCTGACACAGCAGGGCTCCGTTCAGTCCCCTACACACACATCCCCCAGCGCCATCACCACCCCGCGCCCCTTCGGATCAGTGTCGCGGTACGGCCCTGGCGCGCTGACCGCACTGGCCACCACCGCCGCCCTTCTGCTCAGCGGCCCGGCGCCGGCAAGCGCTTCGCCGACCGCAGCCCTGCCCGACTACGACCCTCCCACCGTGGAGTCCGTGGTGATCGAGGACCAGGGTCCCCACGGAGCCCTGCCGGAAGGTGGACCCGGCATTCCGGTCGACATCGGCTGGTACTACCTTCTGGTCAACTACGGCGGACTGGAATGGGACTTCGGGGAGACCTTCGACGTATGGCTCGTTCCACCCCTGGGTGAGGATGCGCTCTTCCTGGGCAGCCACCAGGCCGAGGAGGCCGGGGACTACTACGGCTCGGCACAGCTCGGCGAGCTTCTGGTCTCCAGCAGCGATATCGACTACACAGGCTCCTACGCGGTGGTCATCACCCATCCGGACGGCGAGATCCATCACTGGACCCTGGCCAACGTGGTGGTCGATGATTGGCAGGCTACCCAAGAGGGCGAGCCTGCTCCCCACTATGAGGTCTGGCCCACCCCGCCCGCAGAGGGCGAGGCGCCAGGAGACGGCACTGACGGCGCGACCAGCACGCCCGGGCCCGGCGGCAACGGCGAGGACGATGACTCCCCCGGCGCCGAGGACTCGGAGGCACCCGATGACGAGGAGAGCGAAGCTCCGAGCAGCTACCGGCCCCAGCTGGAGAACAACCCCTGGACAGTGGTCCTCGCCGGCATAGGAGGGGCCCTCATTGTCGCGGGACTCATCTGGTGGTTCGCCGGAGGTCGCGGAGGCTCCCACCGCGACCCGTCATCCAGCGGATCCGCTACTGACTCTGACTGAGCAGAATTGCCAGCGCCAGGAGGAGCAGGCCGATGCCGGCCAGAACCAGGCCTCCTGCCGCCTTCGCCCGATCAGAGCGACTCCTTGACACCGACGGTGCGGGGGAAGAACTCGCGTAGGGGGCAGGAGGCAGGGGTCGGGCAGGGCGCGGGGGCTTCGGCGGCGCTGGAGGCTCCGGCATCGGGCGCGGCGCTGAAGGCCGCGGTGCTGCCGGGCGCTGCGGCGGCACGGGAGCAGGGGGCTCCGGAGGCAAGGGCGCACCGCGCACAGGACCGTCAGCTGTCCAACCCTCCGGAAGGGGCGGGAGGTGGTCAAAGACCTCAATGTCGCCCAGCAGATCAGCGTCCACCGCTGGTGATGTCGTCTCGGTTGGCACCAGCCCTGCCTCGCGCAGAGCGGCTCTGGCCGCGGCGGCGCTGCCGGTGCGCTGCCCCATCTCCGGGTGGGTCATGCCGGCGATGATCTCAGTGAACGCCGTACTCACGGGTTCCTGACGCCCGGCGTCACCACCGCATGCGGAGGCCAGTGCGGCGCGAGCATCGGTGTCGGGCTGGGGACGTAGACCGGTGAGCATCTCCACCGCGCACATGCCTGCGGCGTAGACGTCTGCCGAGGCATCCGGTTCCCAGCCTCGCTGCAGGCATTCCGGCGCCGTGTACCCCGGGGTGCCCATGGCGAAAGGCCCCTGGGTCAATCGCGGGGCGTTCTCCCCCGCTGCGATGCCGAAGTCACTCAGCCACAGATGCGGGAGATCCTGCCCGGTGGCATCCAGCAGGAGATTCGCCGGCTTGACGTCCCGGTGAACGATGCGCTGAGCATGGATGGCCTCTAGCGCAGCAAGCAGCTGGTCCAGCAGTAGGGCCACCAGAGGTTCGGGCAGTGGTCCAAAGTCGCCGACCAGGCCGTCCACCGAACCCCCGCGTGCGATGGGCATGGTGAAGAGCACCTTGTCGTTCTCCCCCGCCCAACCGGTAGGGGCTAGAACGTGAGGATGGTCCAGCCGGAAGCTCTGTTCGCGCATGAAGCGCAGCAGACTCGCGGCGTCAGTCTGGCGCAACACCTTGGCGGCGCAGTAGCGGCGCTCCTGGCGGTCCCAGACACGCCACACCACTCCAGCACCGCCCTCACCGAGTGGGTCAACCAACTCGTACCGGCCTGCGAACACATCCCCCATCCTGGTTGGTTCCTACCCCAGCGCCAGCCAGAGGGTGAAGGCCAGAGTCAGCAGACCAGCGCCCAGCAGCAGCAGACTCACCCACAGTCCCACGGTCTTCGACGACCGGGTGCTGGTCGGTGCCCCGGACACGGAGTGCCCCGGATACTGCGGGGCACCGTAGGAGGGATAGGGCGCAGAGGGCTGGTACTGAGGGATGCCGGGCGGAGTGAACTGTGGTGACGGTGCGCTGCGGACCGGCGTCGCCTGGGTGTGGGGGTCGTGGACACCCAGGGGCGGCACGGGCATGGCTTGCTCGTAGGGCAGAGCGCTGGTGGGTGCAGCCGGCGGAACCATCGCCTGCGTCTGAACGTCCAGGGTGGGGACGTCCCGGGGCTGGGTCTCCCCGTTTCCTGGAGCCTGACTCCAGGACTCCGCGGCGCTAGCCTGCTGCGGCCCGGTGACGATCCCGGGTGAGGAGGCCGACGGGGGCGGCGAGGGTGAGGCGGCGGTAGGCACGGCAGCCGCCGTCGTCTTTTCTGCCGGACTGGGCCGTGTGGGACCGCTGTCGTCCCAGCCTTCGGGGAGCTCGGGCAGGTGGTCGAAGACTTCTACGTCACCGAGGATCTCTGCCGGCTCCGCGAACTCCAGCAGGCCGCTGGCGCGCAGTTCCTCGCGCGCATCGGCGGCGGTGCGGATACGGGTGCGCAGGTCACGATCACCGAGCTGGGCAATGAGATCGACCAGCTCTTCGGGAACGGCATCCTCCCGAGGTGCGGATTCGACGACGAGCCTGGCCTCCGTCTCTGTTTCGGGGGCCATGCCGGTGAGCATCTCTACCGCACACATCCCGGCGGCGTAGAGGTCGGCGCGGGCATCGGGCTGCCACCCGCGCTGCAGGCATTCAGGTGCGGCGTAGCCGGGGGTGCCCATGGCAAAGGGGCCTTGTGTCAGACGGGGAGCGTCGTCGCCGGCGGCGATGCCGAAATCGCCCAGCCACAGATGCGGAATGTGCTGCCCGGTAGCGTCCAGGAGGAGATTGGCGGGTTTGACGTCGCGGTGAACGATGCCTTCGGCATGAATGGTCTCTAGTGCCGTGAGCAGCTGGTCCAGCAGTACGGCGACGAGCCGGGAGGGCAGGGGGCCGAAGTCGGAGAGCAGCGTGGAGACGGAGCCACCCCGGACGATCGGCATGGTGAAGAGCACCTTGTCGTCCTCCCCGGCCCAGCCGGTGGGAGCCAGCACATGGGGGTGGTCCAGTCGCATGGACTGTTCGCGCATGAAACGAAGGAGGCTGGAGGCATCGGTCTGCCGAAGGACTTTGGCTGCGCAGTAGCGGTGATGTTTACGGTCCCAGGCGCGCCAGACCACGCCGGCCCCGCCCTCCCCCAAGGGGTCGACCAGCTCGTACCGTCCTGCGAATACGTCTCCCATTGGCCTCCAGCCTAGCGGTACTTGTGGGTGCACACAGCGAAGGGGAGGCTCCGCACGGCGTCGGATGCGGGCGTGGTGTGCCCGGTCCGGTGTGCCATCTTATCTGCGGGTGTTCTGCTCCCTGTGGCGCAGCGTCAGCAGCATGGCACCACCACCGACGAGCGCGGCAAGCGCCATCAGCAGCGCCGGCCAGAGGTTGCCTCCAGTGACCGCTAGCCCGCCGCCCGCGTCCGTGGGTGGATCTTCCTCAACGCCCCCAGGGCTCGGCGGGGGTTCAGTGCCCGTCGGGTCGACCCCTTCGGGACCCGGTTCGGTGGTCGGAGCCTCCCCGTCGCCTTGATCCGGGTCACCGGTACCCGGCGGAACCGTCTCCTCGGGATCGGTCGCTGCGGTCCCCGGAGGCGCCGTCTCGGTTCCGGGGGTCTCCGGCGGGACGGGAACCTCACCCGTCTGGTCGGGTTCCGTCGGGGTCTCGGTCCCCGTTCCTCCGGGCGTTGTGGGGTCGGTGGGAGGGTCAGTGGCTGGATCCGTCCCATCGGGGTCTGGGCTGCCCGGCTCAGTAGCCCCCGGGCCGGTGGGAGCTGGCTCGGTCGCCCCCGGCTCGGTGGGCCCAGGTTCCGTGGGGCCTGGATCCGCCTCTCCGCCGGTCGGCGGCGTGGTCGGCGTGGGTTCCCCCGGGGTGGTGGGACTCGGCTCGGGCTCTCCGGGGTCTGTCACACTAGGCGGCGTAGTGCCGGGCTCGGTGGTCTCCGGTGGCGTAGCGCCAGGTTCAGTGGTGCCGGGGCCCTCGGTGGGCGGCTCCTCGGTCTCGCCGGGGCCGGTGGGAGTGGACTCGGTTCCCGGCGGTGTAGTCGCAGGCTCTGTTGTTGCCGGGTCTGTGGTGCCCGGTTCCGTGGGAGGCTCAGTGGTGGGTTCCGTCGTCCCGGGTTCCGTGGTTCCAGGCTCCGTTGTCCCGGGCTCAGTCGTCCCCGGTTCCGTCGTCCCGGGCTCGGTCGTCCCCGGTTCTGTTGTGCCCGGCTCGGTCGTCCCGGGTTCCGTGGTTCCAGGCTCCGTTGTCCCGGGCTCAGTAGTCCCCGGCTCGGTCGGCGGCGGGGTGGTGGTGATATCGGTGGGCGACGGCGTCTCCTCCGGAACAAAGGTATTGGTGGCCGTGCAGGTTACGTTCTCCCCCGGCCCGATGGAGGCAACACCAGTCTCGGGGTCCCATCCCGCATCGCACGTCCACTCCTCGGCGTACCCTTCCGGACCGTCCTCCTGGAACACGTAGTCCCCGGCCACCACCGGCACGCCCGTGACGCTCGGGTCGCCCATGGGGGCGGCAAGCGCCACATCGCCCGGTCCGCGTGCCATGAGGATGAAATCCTCCGCCTCAGCCGTACCGCCGCCGTCGTTGTGCACTACTTTCTGCAGGGTCAGGGTCGGCTCAATTGGTTCGTTGGTCACGGTGCAGGTGATGTCCGACGACGCCGGGATGCTCACCGTGCCCTCGACCACAGGTACCGCGTTGCCGTCGTGGTCCGCGCACTGCAGCGACGCCTGCCGGTAGCCGTCGGGCCCCTCCTCCTCCAGCTCATACTCCCCCGGGGCCACGGCCTGCGCGGTGATCTCACCGTCGCCGGCGCCGGCCACCGCCTCACCCTCGCCGAGGGGATCTGGTACTGCCCGCAGGTACCAGTCGCCGGGTGCGTGCGCCACGCCCTCGCCGCGGAGCTCTTTGGTATAGGTCAGCGTGGACCCACTCCAGGTATTCGTCACCTCACAATGCGTCTGCGTGCCCTCCACCAGGGTGACCTGGCCGTCGACGACGTCGAGTTCCTGGCCGCCGGCGGTGCACACCCAGTCCCCGTTCGTGTATCCGTCGAACTGTTCGGCGGTGCCCGCCGCACCGCGCTCCTCCTCGATCAGCTCGTAGGTGCCGGGCTCAACAATGGCGTAGGTAATCTGCCGTTGGCCGGTCAGCCCGGCGATGTTGCGCTGACCCTCTCCCAGACCCTCGGCGCGCAGCCCCCAGGCCGTCGCGGGCAGGGGCCCGCCGCCGGTGTTGTCCACCTGTTTAGCCAGAGTCAGCTGGGTGATGTCCGGATCGCGGGTATTGGTGATGGTGCAGGTGATCTCCTCCCCCTCCCCCACGGTGACCGTATCTCCGGGGGTTCCGCCATTGCATTGGAACCCGTCGCTCAGATAACCACCCGGGCCCGCCTCCTCGAGTGCGTACTCGCCTGCCGGGACGGGGATCTGCGTTACGGCAGCTCCACCGGTGGTTCCCTCCAGCGTGGTGCCCTCAGTCGCTCCGGTGCCGGTGGCGGTCAGTGTCCAGTTCTGCGGGGGCTGAGAGCTGCCCTCCACCTCTTTGGCCAGAGTCAGCCAGCCTCCGGTGAAGGCGTTGGTCACCGTACAGGTGACGTCCGCGCCGTCGTCGAGCGTCACGGCGGGAGATGCACCGTCCCCATCCTCGAGGGAGAACTGCTGCCCGGATTCGGCCTGGCAGCTCCATCCCTGCGACTCATAGCCGGCGGGACCATCCTCACTCAGCGCATAGGCCACACCGGGTTCGACTTCCGCGTGGGTGACCTCCAGGTCGCCCGTGACACCGCTGAGGGTCTGCTCCTCCGAGGCGGCGGTCAGAGTGAAGTCATCCAGCCCGTGAAGCGGGCCCTCGGCGTCGTCGAGCGCTTTGACCAACGTCAGCTGGCTAGAGTCATCGGGTGCGGTGTTCACCACGGTGCAGGTGACCTGCTGCCCCAGACTGATGCTCACCTGAGCGTTCTGATTGACCGGCAGCTGCTGAGGCGTGCCGTCGGGTCCGGGGTACTGACAGCCCCACTCACCCTGCTCATAAGCCTCTGGTCCGCCCTCTTCGGTTAGGCGATAAGTTCCCGGCCGAATGCGCTGATTGGTGACTGCGGCGGAGTTGGCCTGGCCGCCCACGTAGGTGGGTCCGTCCATGGCGCGCAGCTGCCAGAGAGAGGGTGCCGCCGTGCCGCCCACCACGTCTTTGTGCAGCGTGAGCGTCGAGTGCTGAGCCACATTGGTGACCGTGCAGGTGAGGTTCTGGTTCTACCCCAGGGTCACGGTCGGCTGCGGATCGGTGTAGGTCTGGCCGCCGCACCGCCAGTCGCGGAACGCGTAACCAGCCGGGGTACGGTCCGTGCCGAACTCTGAGATCCGGTACTGCCCGGCAGGGATGCGACGGGATTGGAAACCGTTGAGCCCGTCACCCTCGAACACCTGACCGGTCTCGATGTTGACCGCCCGGACACCCCATTTGCTGCGGTCGCCTTCGCTGGCACCGGTGTCGAGGTTCTCGATGGCTTTGAAGAGCGAGAGCGTGCCCGAGGCGGCGGCCGGTTGGGCCATGCTCAGGACGATGCCGGCACCTACCAGCACGCTCATGAGGATGATCGCCGTCAACCGGGACGCGCGGGGGTGAGGCGAGGTCGGGTGAGTCTGCTGCTGAGCCACGGGCCAGCTCCTCGCGCCGTCGATTCTTTGGTGTAAGACACCCCTGAATCGCGCTCAGGCGTGCCTTGGTCCTCTGATTCGTTGGCACGAGCTTACTGTCAGCGGACCCTCAGCACTAGGGCTCCGACGTGAACTCTTTGGTAAAATCGCACGTCAGTCGCGGGGCGCGTGGCAGGAGTCGCCGATTAGGACTCGGCAACCTCACTGGCCTGCAGCCAGGCCTCCTCAGCCTCAGCAAGCTCGGCGTCCACTGCGTCCAGCTGGTTCTGCAGCTCACTCAGGGCACCCAGGTCCATGGCCTCCGAGGCCTGAGCCATCTGCGCGTGCAGCTCCTCCTGCTGAGCGGAGAGCTTCTCCATCTGCTTCTCGACGCGCTGCATCGTCTTCCGCGCCTGGCGCTTATCCGCTTCGGAGAACGACGACGACTGCTCGCCGCCCGACCCGCCCGTGGTCGAACGCGCCGCAGCGCTGGAGCTGGTGCCACCGGTCCTGACACCGGCACCCTGCTGAACACCACCGGGCACCGCTGCGGCGGCGGCACTGGATTGACCCCGGTAGGTGTCGCGCAGCCCCGGGACTGGCTCCTTGCCCTCCCGGATGCGCAGGTACTGGTCCACTCCCCCGGGCAGCGCACGAATCTTGCCATCGCCCAGGAGCGCGACCTGGTGATCGGTCACCCGCTCCAGCAGGTAGCGGTCATGGGAGACCACAATCAGCGTGCCCGGCCACCCGTCGAGCAGGTCTTCCATGGCGGCGAGGGTATCGGTGTCCAGGTCGTTGGTGGGCTCATCGAGCATGAGCACGTTGGGCTCACCGGTGAGCAGCTTCAGCAGCTGCAGACGTCGGCGCTCACCGCCGGAGAGATCCCCCACCGGCGTCCACTGCCGGGCGCGGCTGAAGCCCAGAGTCTCCAGCAGCTGGGCTCCGGAGAGCTCCTTGCCGCCCACCTCAAAGACGTTCTTGTCCTCGGTCATCACCTCGTGGACGCGCAGATGGGCACGAGCGCGCAGCTCCTCCACCTCCTGGGTGAGGATCGCGGTCTTCACGGTTTTGCCGCGCTTGACTCGCCCAGCCTCGGCCTCGACCGTGCCGTCGAGCAGGCGCAGCAGCGTGGACTTGCCCGCACCGTTGACCCCGACGACGCCGACTCGCTCGCCCGGGCCCAGCCGAAAGGTGACGTCGTCGAAGATCTGATGGGTGACGGCGTCGTCGCCCGCGGAGTCCTCTGCGGACTTGGTGACGCTGAAGGAGACGTGCTCCAGGTCCAGCACGTCCTTGCCGAGCCGGGCGGTGGCCATCTTTTTCAGCTGGACCTCATCGCGGTGCTCGGGCACGTCGTTGATGAGGGCGTTGGCGGCATCCACCCGGAACTTGGCTTTGGTGGTGCGCGCCGGTGCTCCGCGTCGGAGCCAGGCCAGTTCCTTTTTGACCAGCTGCTGGCGCTTCTGCTCCTTCACCGCCGCGGCCCGGTCGCGCTCGGCGCGGGCCAGTGTGTAGGCCGCATAGCCGCCCTCAAAGTGATCCACCGTCGCGTCGTGGACCTCCCAGGTCAGGGTGCAGACCTCGTCGAGGAACCAGCGGTCGTGGGTGACCACGAGGAAGGCGCCCTCGTCGTTCTTCCAACGGGTCTTCAGGTGGTTGGCCAGCCAGGCCACGCCCTCGACGTCAAGGTGGTTGGTGGGCTCATCGAGCATGATCACGTCATGCTCGCCCATCAGCAGCTTGGCTAGGGCTACGCGGCGGCGCTGACCACCGGAGAGGGCACCGACCGGCTGTTTCCAGTCGAGCCCGGGCAGGAGCCCGTCGACGACGTCGCGCATGCGGGGGCTGGAGGCCCACTCGTGGTCGGCCAGGTCCCCGACCACTGCTTCGCGGATGGTGTGGCCGTGGTCCAGAATGTCCTGCTGGTCGAGGAATCCCACGGAGACGCCGCCCCGCCAGGTGACGCGGCCGGCGTCGGCCTCCATCTGTTTGGCGAGGATGCGCATCAGCGTGGACTTGCCGTCGCCGTTGCGTCCCACAATGCCGATGCGGTCCCCGGAGTCGATGCCGAGGGTGATGTCCTCTAAGACGGTGCGGGTGCCGAAGGTGATGGTGAGGCCCTCGGCCCCGAGCAGATGCAGACCTTGCTGAGTAGCCATAGGGACACAAGACTACCGGGCGCCGTGGCCGGTCGCTGGGCCGGCGGAACGTATCTGACCAGGCGGCGGCCCGAGCGGGAGTGGCAGCCCGGGGGGGGCGCGGCGGGGGCGGCAGTCCGGGCTGGGCGGCGTCGTCCTAGGCTTAGTCCTCGCGCAGCTCGCGGCGGGCCTGGCCGATCACCCGGTCCCGCCGGAAGATGCGTTCCAGGTGGTCCATCTGAGCCTGGATCTCGGACTGGCCCGAGGAGAAGACCTCCAGGGTCTCCCGGTACCGCTCCTCGAACAGCTGCCACTGCTCCCTGCTCAGCTGGGGTGCGAGGTCGCGCAGCTCTTCCACCGCACGCTGGGCCTCACTGCCTTGGGCGTGAGCCTCAGCGGTGACATCGGCCAGAAGCTGCAGCAGAGAGTCGGTGTTCAGCACCGGTTTGGCATCGCCCCTGACCCATTCGGGCAGGTGCGAGATGACCACCAGGCCACCCACCAGGAACAGCAGGGCAAAGACCAGACCAAAGATGATGGGGACCGCTTCCATACCCCACACAGTACCGGCGAACCAGTATCGTGGGGTTATGCGGATCACACATCTTGGTCATGCCTGTGTCCTGCTCGAGACTGCCGGAAAGCGCATTCTCCTGGACCCCGGAGCCTTCTCCGGAGCCTGGCACGGTACGCAGAACCTCGACGCTGTGCTGATCACCCACCAGCACGCCGATCACGTGGACCCTGAGCATGCCCCAGCGCTCGTGGAGTCCAACCCCCAGGCCGCGATCTACACCGCCGACGACGTCGCCCAGGCCGTCTCCCTGCCCCGGGCACAGACCGTCTCTCCCGGGGATCGGTTCCGGATCGGCGAAGTCGAGGTGGAGGCCGTGGGCGGCGATCACGCGATCATTCACCGCGACATCCCCCGGGTGCACAACATCGGCTACGTGTTCCGGGCACCGGAGTCCCCCGTCTTCTTCCACCCGGGGGACTCCCTGGACACGGCGCCCGCAGGCATTGAGGTCCTAGCCCTTCCCCTCATGGGTCCATGGGCCGCCATGAAGGAGCATGTGGAGTTTGTGCGTGCCCTGGGCGTGCCAAAGATCAGCATCCCCATTCACGACGAGCTGCTCTCCAACCGCGGCCGGGCTCTGCTGAGCCGGCAGATCACCCGACTCACCGGCACCGAGATCGTCTCGCTGCGCGGCGGCGCCAGCCGGGAATTCTGAGGCTCCGGGTTCCGGGCTCGGGGCTGGCACTCCCCACCCTCGGAATCGAGTGTTGCTGTTGTCGTCGGTAAGAACGAAAGTTCCGACGAAAACCGCAGCACTCGATGCGCGGGATGGAACCGGCTGGCGTGGAGCTGAGCACGACTGAACAGGTCTAGGCTGGTGTGTGATGACAACTGAGACTGCGATGGCACTGGCCATCATTGGGCTGGTACTGCTCGCGGCAGGTTTGCAGCGCATCACCGGACTCGGGTTCGCGATGGTCGCGGCGCCCTTCTTCGTGGTGATGGTCGGCCCTCACGGCGGGGTCATGCTGACCAACGTTCTGGCCACGATCGCGCCGCTGATCATGCTCCCGGTCGTGTGGAAGCACATCGACTGGCGACGCTTCTTCTGGCTGGCGCCCTCGGCGCTGATCGTGATGCCCGGGGCGGCGTGGATCGCTCATCTGTCCCCGGTGGGACCGCTCTATATTGTGGTGGCCTCCCTGGTCATCCTGGGACTGTCGACCTCCCTGATCGTCAGCAGGATCAGCAGCACCGTGGACGGCCCGGTCACCAAGGTGCTCTCGGGCATGGGGTCAGGCGCCGGGGCGGTGCTCGCCGGCGTCGGCGGCCCAGCCATGGCGGTCTATTCGGTCCTGTCCCGCTGGAACGTCATCAGCTTCGCGGCCACGCTTCAGCCGCTGTGGATCCTGATGTCCATCACCGCTGTGGCCAGCCGCTGGGCGTTCACCGGCAACCAGATGCCGGCGCTGCCGTGGTGGGCCTGGGCGGCCAGCCTGGTTTCCATCGTGCTGGGCATCTGGATCGGCGGCCGGGTGCAGCGGCGGGTGCCGCACGAGACCGTGCGCAAAGTCGTCATCGGCGTCGCCTTCGTCGGTGCCCTGCTCTCCCTGGCGACGGGGATTCAGACAACCCTCAGCAGCTGAGCAGACTCGCAGCCGCGCCGACTCCGGGCACGGTCACCAGGGGCTCAGCTGTGGCCCAGCAGCCGAGCTCCGGGTGCCGGGGCCGTAACCGGGATGGCCCACACATCGGTGCGCTCTTGCAGACCGGTGGCCAGCTGAGCGGCGGATTCCGCGTCCCTGGTCAGGAACATCACGGTGGGCCCGGAGCCCGAGACCATGCCTTGCAGGGCGCCTTCGATCATCCCGGCGTCCATCATGTCTTCCAGGCTCGGCAGCTTCGAGACCGCCGGTGCCTGCAGATCGTTGGTCATCAGGGTTGCGATCATCTCCGCATCCGCCGTGCAGACTGCGCGGACCAAGTCCTGGTCCAGCACCGGCTCATCGACCTCGACCTCGGCCCTCTCCCGCATCTCATCCAGTGTTCCGTACACCTGCGGTGTGGACAGTCCGCTGCTCGCGGGCACGATCACCAGGTGCAGCTCACCGCGGGTCAGCAGCGGAGAAAGCTCATCCCCCACCCCCTGACCCACCGCGGCTCCGCCGAGGATGGCGAAGGGCACATCCGCCCCCAGCTCGGCCCCGAGCTCGGCGAGCTGCTCCTTGGACAGGCCCGCCTCCCACAGTGCCGAGCAGGCCACGAGCGCCGCGGCGGCATCGGCAGAACCTCCGCCCATTCCCCCGGCGATCGGCACGTTCTTGGTGATCGTCAGATCCACGCCCGGCAGCGTCGCAGCGTCGACTCCGGCGGTGCGGGTGAGGTGTTCGCGCAGCAGCACCGCCGCGCGGTGGGCGAGGTTGCCCTCATCCAGGGGCACCTCGGCCAGGAGGGTCTCTCCGGTGGTCTCGTCGGTGTACTCCACGCCGGTGAAGGCCGAACGCTCGGACAGGCTCACAGTGATGGCGCCGTCCTCCCGGGGGGCGGCGGTGACCTCTTCGTAGAGGGAGACGGCGCAGTAGAGCGTGGCGACGTCGTGATAGCCGTCGGGTCGCAGCGGACCCACCCGCAGGCTCAGGTTGACCTTGCCGGGGGCCAGTGCGGTGACGTGGCCGAAGAACTCACTGTCGCGCATGGGGGCCTCCCTTGCCGTGGGGCTGATCGATCCGGCGGTTTCTGCACACACTACTGGCGGGCTGTGACGTGCCGGCTGTCCTGATGGAGCGTGTCGCGTGAGGCCGTCTCACGCGGCTGGCGCGTCGGGCTCAGTGCTCGCGGCGGGACCGTCAGAATCGGAACTCTGCAGTGCTGCCGCGATCTTCGTGAAAGAGTGAATGTCCAGAGTTTCGCCGCGGGTGCTGGGTGCGACGCCGGCAGCCAGCAGAGCCTGCTCGGCCGCCGTGGGAGACCCGGCCAGGCCTGCCAGGGCTGCCCGTAGCGTCTTGCGGCGCTGCGCGAAGGCCGCGTCGATGACGGCGAAGACTTCTTCCCGGGTGACCTCGTCGGAGGCCGGGTCGCGGCGGTCGAAGCGCACCAGTCCCGAGGAGATGCGCGGCTCGGGCCAGAAGACCTTCTTGCCCACCACCCCGGCCTTGCGCATGCGAGTGTCCCATGCGGCCTTCACGCTGGGCACGCCGTAGATCTTGGACCCCGGTGCTGCGGCCAGCCGATCGGCGACCTCCTCCTGTACCATGACCAGGCCCTTGCTCAGGCTCGGCAGGATCTGCAGCAGGTGCAGGACCACCGGCACCGCAACGTTGTAGGGCAGGTTCGCCACCAGGACGGCGGGCTCTCCCCGCTCAGCCGAGGCCAGCGCGCCCGGCGTGAGCTTCAGGGCATCCTGCTGAACCACGGTGAGATTCTCGGCGAGGTCCGGGCGCATGGTCTGCACGGTAGAGGGCAGCTGGGCGGCGAGCTTGGGATCGATCTCCACCGCCGTGACGTGGGCAGATTCATCCAGCAGGCCCAGCGTGAGGGACCCCAGGCCGGGGCCCACCTCCAGGACATGCTCGGTGCCGTCGAGCTCAGCAAGGCCGACGATGCGGCGGATGGTGTTGGGGTCGATAACGAAGTTCTGCCCCCACTGCTTGGTGGGACGGATGCCCAGCCCGTCGGCGAGGTCCCGGATGTGGGCCGCGGAGAGCAGACCCGGCAGGTCTCCTCCCGCTGCACCGGAGACCGCGGGAGCCGTGCCGTCGTCGTGCGTGGGGGTCTGGGAACTGCTGTTCGTTGTCATGGTGCCCTCAGACCCACTGTCCATAGGCCTGGTGGGTGTTGAGCATGACCTGCTGGCACAGCTGGCTCAGCTCCGCCTCGCGGACCTCGGCCATCAGCCGCATGGTCTGGGGAATGAGGTAGGGCGCATTCGGCTGGCCGCGGTAGGGATGCGGGGTAAGGAACGGCGCGTCGGTTTCCACGAGGATCAGTCGCGGGTCGGCGACGGCCAGGGCCTCGCGCAGATCGTGGGAGTTCTTGAACGTCACCGTCCCGGAGAAGCTCATGTACCAGCCGTTGGCGTTGCAGATGCGGGCCAGTTCTGCGTCCCCGGAGAAGCAGTGGAAGACCACCGAGGGCGGCAGATTTGCCGCGTCTTGGAGCACCGAGACCACATCGGCGTGGGCGTCCCGGTCGTGGATCTGCATGGCCAGCCCCCGCTCGGCGGCGAGCGCAATGTGGTCGCGGAAGCTCTGCTGCTGGGCCTCGCGCCGTGACTCTCGGGTGCGGAAGTAATCCAGTCCGGTCTCCCCGACAGCTACGGTCTGCGGGTCCTGGGCGAGTTCTGCAATGCGGGCGAAGGAGTCGTCGTAGGCGTTCTGCTCGGCCAGCAGCGGTGCATCATTGGGATGCAGCGCTACAGCGGCCTTGGCGCGGTGCTCCTGCTGCGAGGCCGCCACGGCGAACTCCGAGCTGGCCACGTCATAACCCACCAGCACCGCCCCGCTGACGCCGAGGGCCTCCGCGGTGTCCAGGTGCTCTGCGACGCTGACCTTGACGAGGCCATCGCGAAAGTCCAGGTGGGCGTGATTGTCGATGACCGGCACCGGCAGCGGTTCGGGCGCCGGCGGATACTGCAGGCGGCGCTTCTTGCCTGACTTCTCCTCGGCGGGGCTACGCACGGGACCGTCCTGCGCCGCCTGACTCACGCCCTCCAGCGCAGGACGCGCCGCCGCCTGCTGCGGGCCCTCCCCGGGCGTCTGAGAGGTGCTGGGCTGAGACTCGCGGGTCGGCGCCTCGGTTGCTGCTGGTTCAGGCAGATAGGCCGGGGGCGTCTGGCCGGGGATCACTCGTGCGCTGCTCATCACCGCACAAGTGTAGTGCGCCGGACCTCGGAGGGCGGCAGGAGTGCTCCGCGCGCAGGCGCGGCGCTGAGGCCGCCCTGCCGGCGCGCGGAGGCTCAGTTGTTCACGCGCGTGGATCCACCAGGATCTTGACGTGCTCGTCGTTGTTGTTGATCAACTGATCGAAGCCCTGGCTGACCAGCTCATCCAGCCCGATCTTCCCGGTGATGAAGGGAGCCAAGTCGATCTCGCCGTCCTCGACCATCTCGATGACGGCGGGGTGGTCATGGGCATAGGCTGCACTGCCGATGAGCTCGACCTCCTTCAGCACCAGAGACTGCAGGTTGACCTCTGGCTTATGCCCCCAGATGGAGACATTGACGACGACGCCACCGGGCCGAACCGCGTCGATGAGCGTGTCCAGCACCGCGGCCACGGAGGTGCATTCGAAGGCAACGTCTGCACCGGCGCCGTCGGTCAGACGCCGGATCTCATCGGCGATGCTGACCTCGCGAGGGTCGAATACCTGGTCGGCCACACCGGTCTCCCGAGCCTTGGCTTTCCGCCCCTCGCTCAGTTCCGAGATGTAGACGGTGAGCCCCTTGGCCTTGAGCACCGCGGCTGTCAGCAGACCGATGGGCCCGGCACCGCCGATGAGGGCCACGTTTCCTGCCTGGGCCCGTGACTTCCGATAGGCGTGGTAGCCGACCGCTAGGGGTTCGATGAGCGCTGCCTTGTCCAGGCCCACGTTGTCGGAAATGGGGTGGACCCAGGGGCGCTGGACCACGACCTTCTCGCTGAAGCCGCCACCGCGGCCGCCCAGACCGATGAAGTTCATGTTGGGGCTCAGCTGGTAGTCCACGTCTGGGTCATCGGTAGGGACGTCGTCGCCGATGATGTAGGGCTCGATGACCACGGGCTGGCCGGGACTGAGGTCTTCGACGTCGTCGGCGACCGCAGTGATGGTGCCGGAGAACTCGTGGCCCAGCACGATAGGCGCGGACTCTCCCGAGATGGGGTGCGGGGACCCGGCGGCTGGGATGGTGATGGGGCCCTCGAGGTACTCGTGGAGGTCTGAGCCGCAGATGCCGGCCCAGGCGACGTCGATGGCGACGTGCCCCGTCTTCAGCTCAGGCTCCTCGATCTCCTCGATGCGGAGGTCTTTGCGGTCGTAGTAACGGGCTGCGCGCATGCTTCTCCTCCAGAGGAGAGCGGGTCTGACGACGCGGTTCTCCGCAGTGCGGAGGCTAGTCAGAAACGCTGAACGCTGGCTCACCGGCGGCTTGCTTGGGCGGTTGGTGCGTTCTCAGCCCACTGTGAGCGTCTGAGAACGCACCAACCGCCCACACAACGTAGGGGTCAGCTACGCCGCTGCTGCAGGAGGCTCCCCAGCTGGCGGATACCGGTGGCAAAACCGTCTCGTGCGTGCTCGGCATTCCATCGCAGCAGCACCCACCCGGCGGAGAAGAACGCGTTGTCCCGCTGTTGGTCGCGCCGGGCCTGCTCCGGGGTGAAGTGGTGGCCGCCGTCGTACTGGATCGCGATCTTCCACTCCGTATACCCCATGTCCGCGGGATAGGGGCACCCGGGGAACGGGCGGACCTGCAGCTGCGGCTCCGGCAGGCCCGCCTGGATGATCCTCAGCCTGGCCTCAGTCTCTCTGAAGGAGTCTGCACCCACCCGGATCAGCGTCACGGCTTCTTTGGCCTTGCGCTTGCCCTTGACCCGCCCGGCACGGTCGACGACGGCCTGAAGCTCCTGAAGGCTGGCGTGGGGCACGTGTCTGCCTTCGAATCGAAACCGGGGCTGGCGCACCAGGTGATCCCCGAGCTGCACCAAGCTCTGCAGCGAACAGACTTCCGCGAGGTCGAACCACGTGCGAGCCGGCGTCGTCAGCACCAGGCCATGCCGCAAGACAAGATCGTGAGCATCGATGGCGCGACGGTGTGAGGTAATCCCGGGGCGTCGGATGCGCGATGAGGTGCCGGCAGGCTGGGTCAGGTGCACGGCGTCGTCGTCTGCGATCTCCCACGGCAGCGTCACACCGTGGACTTTCGCGGCCGTTGAGTCCGAGACACAGCACTGTGGGAGGCTGTTACTCAGAGCCCGCAGTCGCTGGAGCTCCCCCGCCTGATCCTGATCCGGCGTCCAGAGGTAAATACCGCGGGACACAGCAGTCATATCCCGACGGTGGGCCCGGAAGCGGCTGATATCGAGCTCGCGGAGCGCTTGGGTGGTCACCGTCTGAGCCCGCAGCGCTGCGGGCAGTGGGAACGTGTAGCGCACGAGCCCAGTCTGGCCGAGGCCGCGCGAACTCGCTGACGTTTTCCACAAGCGCCGCGCCCCTACACGTTGTGTGGGCAGTTCGTGCGCTCTCAGCCGGTTGCGAGCCCCTGAGAACGCACCAAACGCCCAAGCAACACGGGGAGGGGGCGACGCCGGAGGATCGCCTCCGGCAGAGTGGGCACAGGCCCTCCAGTCAGGAGGTGTAGAGGCTCTCCACGGCCTCGGCGAAGTCCTCCATCACCTTGTGGCGCTGAAGCTTCATCGAGGGGGTCAGGTGACCGGAGGCTTCGGACAGCTCAGTCTCGAGGATCTCGAACTTACGGATCGACTCAGCACGCGAGACCTTCTCATTAGCACCGTCGACGGCGACCTGGACCTCGGCACGCAGGGCGCGGGCGGCCTCGCCGTGGGCAAGGGCCTCGGCAATCCCGAGCGTGCCGTAACCGTTGTTCTTGGACCACGCGGCCACGCCATCGGCGTCGAGGGTGACCAGCGCAGAGACGAAGGGACGGCCGTCGCCGACCACCACGACCTGGGCTACCAGCGGATGTACGCGCACCGACTCCTCCAGAGGAGTGGGATAGACGTTCTTACCGCCGGCGGTGACGATCAGCTCCTTCTTACGTCCGGTGATGGTCAGGTATCCGTCGTCGTCCAGGGACCCGAGGTCCCCGGAACGGAACCAGCCGTCGTCGTCGAAGGATTCGGAGGTTGCCTCCTCGGCGTTGTAGTAGCCGGAGAAGACCACCGGGCCTTTCAGGAGGACCTCACCGTCCTGCGCGATCTTCACCGAATTCCCGGGCACCGGCAGGCCCACCGATCCGATGCGCGTGGCGCCGGGAACGTTGAGGGTGATGGGCGCGGTGGACTCGGTCAGGCCGTAGCCCTCCTGCACCGGAACGCCGATGCCGGTGAAGAAGTGGCCGATCTCCGTGTTCAGGGGGGAGGCTCCGGAGACCATGTGGGTCACACAGCCGCCGAGGCGGGCCAGCAGCTTGGAGTAGACGAGCTTGGCGAAGAGCGCGTGCTTGGCGCGCAGACCGGCCGAGGGTCCCGGACCCCTGCCGTGGGCGGCGGCCTCCTGCGCCTGGGAGTACTCGATGGCGGTGCGGCGTGCGGCGTCGAAGATCTTGCCCTTGCCCTCGGCCTGGGCCTTCGCGGCCGCCGAGTGGTAGACCTTCTCGAAGACGCGGGGCACGGCCAGCAGCCAGGTGGGCCGGTAGCTGGCGAGGTCCTCCAGCAGCGTGGTGGTGTCGCCGGTGTGGGCAACCTGGATGCCCCGGTGCAGGCAGGCCACCTGCACGGCCCGTGCCAGCACATGGGCCAGGGGCAGGAAGAGCAGAGTGCGGGATTCGCCCTCGCCCAGGATTTCCTCGGCGAAGATGAGCAGGTTAGCCGCGCCCTCGGCGAGATTGCGGTGGCTGATCTTCACGCCCTTGGGCGTACCGGTGGTGCCGGAGGTGTAGACGATCGTGGCGACGTCGTCGAGCCCGCGGCTTGACCGCGCGGTCTCCAGCTGGTCATCAGTGATCTCCGCGCCGGACTCAGCGAGCTCGTAGAGGTCCGCGGATCTGCCGATGGTTCGGATCTCGACGTCGATGCCGGCCGTTGCCGCCGCGGACTGCACCGTGCCGCGCAGCTTCTCCTCGCCGATGAGCACCAGCGACGCCCCGGAGTCCTCCAGGAGAGCGGCGACCTGGTGGGCGGAGCTGGTCTCATAGATGGGCACCGAGACGGCGCCGGCGAACCAGATGGCCTGATCAATGACAGCCCAGGAGTAGCTGGTCGCGGACATGACCGCGACCCGGTCCCCGGGGCGCACGCCCAGGCCCATGAGTCCCTTGGCCGCGCTGCGCACCTGCTCCACGAACGTGGTGATGGAGATGTCGACCCAACCGCCGGAGCCGTTGCGCACGGCGTACACGGCCTGGTCCGGAACACGGTCGGCCAGCGCGAGGACGCCGTCGGTGACGTTGGTGTCCTGGGGCAGCGCGATGAGCTGCTCGGTGGTGGTCTCCGTGATGGATGTAGACGCGGCGGTGGGCTCAGTAGTCACGGGCCCAGTCTAACCAGGTACCGCTCAGTAACTTCTACGGGGTTTAGCCCTGAGAGCGCTGCTGGATGGCCGCGTTGTAGACCTCCCCGGCCCGCAGACCGTGGGCCGCAGCCAGCTCCTTGGCCACTGTTTTCAGCTTCTCCCCCGCTTGGGCACGTTCGACGACGACGGCGGCGACCTCCACAAGACTCACCTGCTCCGGCTGGCCATCGGCGCTGCGATCGCCGGGCGCGGCGCCGCCAACCACCAACACGAATTCTCCTCGCAGTGTCGACTCACTACTGCGGCGGGTGAGCTCCTCGGCGAGCTCGCCGAGGCTTCCGCGCAGGACCTCCTCGTACTTCTTGGTCAGTTCCCTGGCGACGGCGGCGCGGCGTCCAGCTCCCAGGTGCTGGGAGAACTCGCTGACCGTGGCGGTGATGCGGTGAGGAGACTCGAAGAGCACCGTGGTCCACTCCTCACCGGCGAGCCGTTCCAGAAGCTTCATCCGCTCGCTCTGCTTCCGGGGCACGAAGCCAGCGAAGGTGAAACGGTCCGTGGCCAAACCGGACAGCGCCAGTGCTGTCGTGACCGCCGAGGCTCCCGGAGCCACGGTCAGACTGACCCCTGCCTCAATTGCGGCGGCGGTCAGACGGAAGCCGGGGTCTGAGACCGCGGGCATGCCGGCGTCGGAGACCACCAGAATCCGGGTCCCGGAGGCGGCCTGCTCCACGAGTTCTGCGGCGCGCGAGGCTTCATTGTGCTCATGGAGGCTGACCAGTTTGGCGGTGGTACTCACTCCCAGTGCGCTCATGAGGTGGCGGGTGCGCCGAGTGTCCTCGCACGCGATGATCTCCGCCGTCCGAAGCAGCGCGCGCAGGCGATCCGTGGTGTCGCCCAGGTTGCCAATGGGGGTGGCCGCGAGCACGATCGGGGCGTCCCACAGGGGGTCCGCCCCTGCACCCGCGGGGTCGCCGGGGTGCAGACCGCTGGTCTGGGCTGATTCCATGGGTCTCCGCCTGTTCTCCGCCGGGGGCTTGAGGGTCCCGGCTAGCATATCGAGGGTGAGCGCCTTCCCCTCCTCCGCCTCGTCCGCCTCCGACGCCCCAGGCCGCGCCGAGGCCGACGACGCCGCGGCGGAGGCCGGGACCAGCACCCGTCAGCCCGACTCAGACCTCACCGGCGAAGCTCACAGCGCTGTAGTGCCCGCTGCGTCTGCCCCCGCCCGGGAGCGCCAGGCCCGCCTGGAACTGCGGCTGGGCGCAGATCGATTCAGCCCGGGCTTGCTGGGCTGGGTGGTCCCTGCGCTGATCACCGTGCTCGCCGGCGTACTGCGGCTGCGGGAGCTCGGAAACCCGCACCTGCTGATCTTCGATGAGACCTATTACGCCAAGGATGCCTATGCCCTACTGACAGCGGGCTATGAGCTGACGTGGCCCGAGGGCGCCAACGACGCCTGGCTCGCAGGAGACCCCGCCCCGACCGATGAGCACAGTTTTGTGGTGCATCCACCGCTGGGCAAGTGGCTCATTGCCCTGGGCATCCACGCCTTCGGCATCGAGTCCGCGTTCGGCTGGCGGGTCTCCGCTGCCGTAGCCGGCACCCTGGGCGTTCTGCTCATTGCCCTGATCGCTCAGCGCATGTTTCGCTCCGTCTTCCTGGGCGGCGTGGCGGGAGCCCTCACCGCGGTGGAGGGCCACCACCTGGTGATGTCGCGGGTGGCGCTGTTGGACATCTTCCTCATGCTGCTGGTGCTGGCCGCGTTCGGTGCTCTGCTGATGGACCGCTATCAGACACGACGACGCCTGGCACAGTGGGCCTCCCAGACCCCCAGCGGCAGCCCGGCCTGGAGAGACGGTCCGTGGCTAGCCTTCCGACCCTGGCAGCTGGCCGCAGCCGTACTGCTCGGCGCAGCGGTGGGCGTGAAGCTCTCCGGCGCCGCGTTCCTTGCCGTCTTCGGCATCATGGTGGTCCTCTGGGATCTGGAGGCTCGGCGCACTCTCGGCATCCAGCACTGGGTGCGATCGGGACTGCTGCGCAACGGACTGCCCGCGGTGCTCACCGTGGTGCCGGTGGCGCTGCTGACTTACGTGGCGACATGGTCGGGATGGCTGGTCACCAGCGGAGGCTGGGGTCGGCACTGGCATGAGGAGCATCCCGCCACCGGTCTGGCCAGCCTGGTCCCCGGTCCCCTGCGCTCGCTGTGGAACTATCACACCGCCTCCACGGACTTCCATCAGGGACTGGAGTCAGGCCACGAATACGCCTCCTCTCCCTGGACCTGGCTGCTGATGGGCCGACCGGTGTCCATGCACTACGAGAGCGTCGGCTACGGAGAGATCTATCAGCACACCGGTGTGGAGTGCGCCGTCGAGGAGTGCCGCTCCCAGATCGTGGACCTGGCCAATCCGCTGATCTGGTGGGCCGGACTGATCGCCTTGGTAGTTGTGGTGCTGATGTGGCTGGGACGGCGCGACTGGCGCTACGGTGCGATCCTCTCCGGCTACGTGGCCGGCTATGCGGTGTGGCTGCTGTTCCCTGACCGCACCATGTTCTTCTTCTACACCATCAGCTTCCATCCTTTCGTGATTCTCGCGCTCGTCGCCGTGGCCGCGCTGGTCCTGCGCCTGGGCACGGGGCCCCGCACTCGGGAGGGACAACTGCGCAGCGAGGCCGCTATCGTCAGCGCCCAGCAGCGCAACTCGGTGCTGGTGCTGTGTTTTGTGATGCTGTGCCTAGCGGTGTCGGTATTCTTCTGGCCCCTGTGGACCGCCGAACCGATCCCCACTGAACAGTGGGAGTGGCGCCTGTGGATGGATTCGTGGCTGTGACTCCCGCACCGACCAACCCCGAGGAGATCGCAGCGGCCAAGGCCCGGGTCCGACGCCGGCTGCGGTCCGCGCGGGCCCGACTCTCCTCTGAGGAGCTGGCCGCACGCGCGGTGAGGCTCCAGAAGATTCTGGCTTCACACATCGAACCCGGAGCTGTTGTCGCCGGCTATGTGCCGATCCGCGGCGAGCCGGACATTCTGCCTTTCCTCAAGCATCATGCACCAGCGGGGACCCGGGCAGATCAGGGAACAACCCCCGACGCCGACACAGAGGGTCGTGTGTATCTTCCGGTGACACCGACCGATGGCAGCCGTCATCTGCTCTGGGTGCCCTGGACCGCTGGGGATCCGATGCGCAAGCACTCGCGCCTGCCGATGTTCGAGCCCGAGCACTCCACCGAGGACGGGCTTCTGCTGCCTCAGCTGGTGCAGGCCACCGCGGCTTCCCCCACCGGGCACCTGGTGCTCCTGGTCCCGGCATTGGCAGTGGATTCTTCGGGCGCCCGCATGGGACAGGGCGGGGGGTTCTACGACACCACGTTGGCGGATCTGATCCCTGCGGTGCGGCAGCATCCGGACCTGCGCTGCCAGATCGTGGCGGTGGTGCATTCGGAAGAGGTCTTGTCTGCCGGCGACTTCCCCGTGGAGGATCATGACCTGCGCGCCAGCCACGTGGTGACGGAGAATGGGATCTTCGCCCTATAATTAGCACTCGAAACTGTCGAGTGCTAAGACTTGTGAGGAGCCCATGCCTACCTACTCGTATGCCTGCAAGGACTGCGATCACGCGTTCGACATTGTGCAGTCCTTCAGCGATGACTCGCTCACCGAGTGCCCTCAGTGCAAGGGTCGGCTGCGGAAGAAGTTCGGCAATGTGGGAGTGACGTTCAAGGGGTCGGGCTTTTACCGCACCGATTCCCGCGGCAGCTCCAGCTCCTCGGATTCCAGCAGCTCTAGCTCTTCCGGCTCGGGTTCCGCGTCCGGCTCCTCGGCGTCGAGTTCCTCGACGTCGGGCTCCAGCACCCCTGCTGCGACCAGCACCTCCTCTTCCAGCTGACGTCACGGTCCGCCCCGCAGGCTCACGTGCAGTCGTCCTTCGTGCGCGGCCTGCGCGATGGCCTCGGCGGTAGCTGCGTCCACGGCGAGGATGATGACCTGCTGGCCCTCGCCCGACGAGCCGAGCCAGTTGTCCTCGTCGCCGCGCGGAATCCAGAGCACCGGGGCGTTCTCCGCAACTCTGCGCGTGCCGCTCTGCCGCCCGGGGGCGTCCGAGGAGACCAGAACATCGACATGCTGGCCCGGTGAGAGCAACCCGATCATTGCCGTGTCTGCGGGCCGAACGGGCACGGCGACCGTGCCGGGGGCGTGGCCTTCCAGCAGACTCGGGCCCACCAGCTGAGATTCATGCACCAGTGCCCCGCTAGGCAGGGCCGTGGCCACCGTCTTCCCCTCGTAGGTCGCGCGCTGCGTGCTGTGTCCAGGCGGCACGGCGTGAGCGTCTACCTGCACCTCTTCCAGCACCGCGGCCGTGAGGGTCTCTCCGGCGGCCACGGGCGCTGTCACCCGGACCGCTGTACGTGTCTCAATCTCCCCGGGCGAGCCGGTCAGCAGAGCTGCGGCCGCTGCGCCGAGCCCCAGGGCGATCGCGAGCGGAATTCGGAACCGACGCACCCACCGGTACCAGCCGCCGGGCCGCAGGCGCCGCGCTACCTTGGGCGGACGCCCGCGTGAACGCCCGCGAGAGGTGCTGGTGCGTGCCCTGCCGGCCGCTGCGGTTCGGCGCGGTCTCCTCAACCCCACACCGGATTCCACAGAGGGGGCGGGACCGCGGTGGGCAGGTGTTCGGCGCGATGTCTCGGAACTACGCCGTCGAGCCGGCGCCTGCGGCAGAAAAGGTCTGGATCGCTCCGGATCCCGCTCCACTCCGCTCCTACGTGCCGCGTCCCGGGGACGCGGGTCGCGGAGCTGAGAGGGCTCGTCGGACCTGCGGCGCCGAGCGGGCCGGCGTCGTCGTCGTACGGTCGGCGCAGAGCCTTCAGCTGCGGGGACTCCAGTCATGGAACCAGCCTGCGGGCTCCTCGGCGCCCCAGGGTCTGCGGCGACGATCACCTGCAGCTACCGGCGCGGCGTGGGGCGCACCCCTGCGCTTGGGGAAACCACGGTCCCCGCGCCCAGGGGAACGCCCGCCCATCACAAAGTGTGCTGAAACTGCATCAACTGGGGCCATAAGGGCCGCGACGCTGCAGTTTCGGCACACTCTTTTCGGAAGGTCGCCGTTTCCGTAGACCTCCTCCGGCCTGGGATACCGCGCCGCTATCCCCAGTGCGGCGGGCGCTCACGGCGATACCACTCGGCCCGGGCGTCAGACTCCGCGCCCGACCTCTGCTCCTGCGGCACAGCAGTCTGCTTCAGCGGGTCGTAGACATCGGCTTCGACCTCCTCCGGCTGGCCCGAGGTCGGAGGTGCCACCACCCGCCGGTTCCCCCGACGCGGCCGCCGTCCGGAGGACTCGGGGTAAGAGGACTCCCGGCCCACGCTAGTCCCCTCTGGAGCGCAGTCGCTCCTTGGGCGAGGGGTACTGGCGGTTGATGCGCTGAGAGTCCAGATCAGAGGCATCGGCCGCCCCGCCGAACCGTACCGGGCCGGTGGTGTTCGTCAGCCGCCCCCGGCTGTGCTCGGCGAATTCCGGACCGGCGCCCAGCCCGACCTTCTCTGCGACCATCTCCGTGGTGCGCACCGGATCCGAGAAGACCTCGATGGTCCACAGCACCATGTACTCCCAGCCCAGGGCGGTGAACGCCGCCGGACGCTGCCGGGAGCGTTCACGTACACTCATCGCCGTGTACTTCTCGGTGCCGTCGGAAACCATTGCCACCGGGGTGACCGGGTTCTCGGGGCTGAGCTTGCGCGGGCAGGCGGCCAGATCCAGGGTGCCGCGGAAGCCGTCTTCCACGCGACCCCCGCGGGCCCGGATGCGGTCCACCAGGTCCAGCACCAGCGGGTCGGTCAGCTCGCTGGAGGCCGAGGGGTTGCTGGCCTCCCCGGAGCCCATGCGCAGCAGCTCATAGACCAGGGCTGCGCCCTCTCGCAGTCGCGAGGGGTCCAGATCCGCGGCTGCCAGGGATGAGACCACCGTCAGGCGGGAGCGCGCCCGGGTGACCGCCTGTGCAAAGAACTCAGCTCCGCGCGGGCCGGAGAGCTCACCGAACTCATGCAGCGCCTCACCCTTGACCGAGCGCCCGAAGCCTAGGGAGAAGATGACGTCGTCGCGCACCACACCGTGGGCGCGCTCCACCGGGGCCACCACAAAGCGCTCCCCACGACCCGCGCTGGAGGCGGAGGATCCTCCGGGTGCGCCCAACGCGCCGTGCTCAAAGAAGGGCTTGGCCCAGGCGTGGTTGGCCAGCTGCAGCGCCACAGCGTCGGCCACGCGTTTGGCGTGCAGTTCTGAACCGGCGATGACCGCCAGTGACCGGTTGCGGTGGTGACGTACGTGCTCGAAGACCAGGTCCACCACGCGGTTGACCTCGGCAGTCGGGGACTCCACCGATTCCCGGCCACCGCGCACCTCAACCGGCTCCACGCGTACCGCGCGTCCGTTGGCCGCCGCAGTGCCCTGACCGGGGACGCGCCCCTGGCCGGTCAGCTGCGCGGATTCGGGCAACCGTATCAGTTCGCCGTCGTAGAGCGCCTCGGAGAGCAGCACCGTGAGTTCCTGGTCCACGCCGCGGTGCACCCGCCGCAGCCGGTACTCGGGGAGCACGCGGGCCAGCTCCGAATAGATCGAGGTGGGCACCTGCTGCTCAGCCTCCCGAGCCACAGGATCGGCGGAGACCTGGAAGGGCTTGGGCGCACCGGAGACCGGATCACCGAAGGCCACGACCTGCTCAGCGCGGGAGACTGCCCCCAAGGCGGAGTCCACCGCCAGGGTCTCGGCATCCAGGAGCAGGACGACGTCGAAGCTCGCCTCGCTGCCGGCTGGGAAGTGCTCCGCCAGGCCCAGAGGAGACGTAGTCCAGATGGGCACCAGGGGTTGTGTGATGGCCGGGTCCACGCTCTGCAGCGCCTCGACGGTGGGCTCGGTGTCCCGCAGCAGGGAACGCAGGTGGGCAGCGGCCTCGGGATGGGTCTCGATCGCGGACTTCCACCGCACGGCCAGGGTGTGGTTCAGCCGCTGGGCTCCGGTGCTGATATGGGCGGCGTCGGCGGCGGCGAACTCCGCCTCAACGGCGCGCAGGTTCTCACCGGTGCCCATGGCCAGGTATTCGTCACCGGAAACCATGGCCTCGAACGCCGACTGCCACCAGGCGAGTTCGAGCTCATCGGCGACTCGCGACGCCGGCACCTCGCGCTCGGCGAAGTCCTCGAGCAGCTCGCGGAAGCCCTGTTCACGCAGCTGCTCAGAGAGCAACGTCCGCTCCGGAAGGGTCTGCAGCGAGCGCTGGTCCTCGGCGAGTGTCTCCACGGTGGCCAGCATCTGCTCGGCGTCCATGTCGAACAGGGATTTCCCGTCCTCGCCCACCGGGGCCAGTGCAGAGACCAGCTTCTCCAGACGGGACTGGGCGTAGCCGACCACATCGGCCAGCCGGTCCAGGTTCTTGGGCACATTCGGCAGCGAGCCGTCCTCGGCCCAGGTCATCCATTCCTGGCGTTCGTTCTGCACGTCCACCAGGGAGCCGTGCAGATCGGAGATGGAGACTCCCGGACGGATGTACTCCTTGGCGACACGGCGCAGGCGGGAGCGGGCCATCGAGCTCATCTCCACGTTGTGCTGCCGCCGCCACCATCCGGGTGCGGTCGCGGCGATGAGGTCATCGACGTCGCGGGCGTAGACATCGTGGCTGAAGCGGCCCAGGGACTCCTGCACCTTCTGGAAGAGCAGCACCTGCGAGTGCCATTCGGAGAAGGACTTTCCGGGGCGGACGTTGACCATTGCACAGGCGCTGGTGATGGTCTCCTGCAACTTGGGCAGGGTCTCGCGCAGCTCGGTGACCAGGGCGTAGGCGTCCTTGGTCTCCTGCCGGTTGGAGAGTCGGGCGTTGAACCACGGGCTGCGGCGGGTCTCGGCGGCGAATGCCCCGAGTTCCGCGGCGCGCTTGAGCTTGATCGCCACCGTGGTGCGGTCCACGGTGTTGTCCAGCACGGAACGTTTCAGCCGCACATCGGTGGCGGGTGCGGGGTGCAGCGAGGTCAGGGCGGCCAGGGCCTGCATGGCCTGGTAGGGCGAGCACTTCCACCGGTCCCGCACCTTGTGCAGGCTGGCGGTGTGGTCGCGCAGCTGATGGCGGGCCTTGGTGAGTTTGGAGTGCAGGGAGGACAGCCGCGGGGGTTCGGCCCGCTCGGCGCGCTTGATGGCGCGGACGACCTGCGCGCGCAGGTCCGCCGGGGTCGACGACGCCGGCACATGCACCGCCAGGGTGCCCAGTTTGGCTGCCGAGAGCCGGGCGGCGAACTCCGAGAGGGTGTCGGTGCGCTCGGCAATCACCAGCACACGCTTACCCTCCCAGGCGGCCTGAGCTGCAGCATTGACCGCTGTCTGGGTCTGCCCGGTGCCGGGAGGTGCGGAGATCACGGCGGAGACTCCGGCGCCGAGAGCGTCCAGGGCCTTCTGCTGGTCGGGGTCGGCGTCGAGCACCAGACGCTCGTCAGCCGGGGCGCGCTCATCCAGCGGAGGCAGGGACTCGACGGCCCGGACGGCGTCGGCCTGTTCAACCGTGTCGCCGGTGGCCAGAGCGCCCAGAACGGAGTGCTGCAGATCCAGGACGCGGGGGTCGCCCAGGTCTGCGAGATCCGCGAAGGTGGAAATGTAGAGCTGCTTGAACACCTGCAGGGACGCCAGCGGATGGGTTTGCGGGTTCTCCGAGGCCCGTGCAGCGGTGGTCGCCAGGCGGCTGAGCAGATCGGCGGTGCGGCTGGGGTCAAACCGCGCGGTGACGTAGCCGGTGCGGTGGAACTCCACCGGGTCCAGCAGCACCCCCTGCCGCTGCAGCATGTGCCGGGCCAAGGCGGGGTTCAGCCGCGCCGGCGCGGTGAACTGCAGCTCATAGTCGTGGGTGTCCGGACGCACCCGCAGGCTGATGGGCACGAGCATCACGGGTGCGGTGAAGGCCTCAGAGCCGGCAGGCGTGGACTCGGTCCAGGAGGCGACGCCGGCGGCCAGGTATCCGACGTCGATGCCGCGCTCTTCACGCATCTCGCGAACCTTCGCGCGAATGTTCGCCGCGGCCTTGGCACCGAGGGTGAAGGTGGCGTCGTCGTTGAGCAGCGTGGACAGACGCGTCTTGCGCCCGCCCAGCAGCTGCATCAGCCCGGAAGCGTTGGAGTCGGTGAGATCGATCGCATTGTGCGCGCTGGGGGTGAAGCGCAGCATGGTGTCGTTCTCGGCGTCGGTGCCCAGGGACTCCACCCACGCCGCTACAGAGGCGCCGCCGGACTCCTGCCCGGAGCCGTGAGAGTCGGTCTCCCGCCCTGAGGCCTTGCGCAGCTCGACCGGGCTCGTCGCGGTGCGAGCAGGGGCGTCCTCGTCCGAGGAGAGCTCCTCAGCCTCGGTTCGCTCCACCTCGCCGGTACGGTTCCCCGGGTCCACGCGATCCACGGGCCCGGTGGGCTGCTCGTCGTCGGCCTCAGGCTCTGCGGCCTGCTCGGCCTCACGGGCTGGCCCTGTGCCGCTGACTTGGTCAGTGTCACCGGCCTGTTCAGAGTCACTGACCCGCTCTGCGCCACCGGCCTCGTCAGGCTCCTCCTCCGCGGCGCGATCCGCCTGGGCGGGGCTGCGGGGAGGCTCGCCGTTTCCCTGCGGAGTGGGGTTCTCCGACGTCGTCGTCTCGTTCTCCTCGACAGCAGCCTGCTGGGGACTGTCTGCAGAAGCAGCGGACTTTTCGCTCACCGATTCCTCCAACGCGTACAGGTATTAGGAGGAGATTACCCCTACTCCCACTCGATGGTCCCCGGGGGCTTCGAGGTCACGTCGAGGGTTACTCGGTTGACCTCTTCGACCTCGTTGGTGATGCGGTTGGAGATGGTGGCCAGCAGGTCATAGGGCAGGCGCGACCAGTCGGCGGTCATCGCGTCCTCGGAGGACACCGGGCGCAGCACAATGGGGTGACCGTAGGTGCGGCCATCGCCCTGGACGCCCACAGAGCGCACATCGGCCAGCAGCACCACCGGCATCTGCCAGACCTCCTGGTCCAGGCCAGAACGGGTGAGCTCCTCGCGGGCGATCGCGTCGGCCTTGCGCAGAATCCGCAGGCGGTCCTCGGTGACCTCACCGATGATGCGGATGCCCAGGCCCGGGCCCGGGAAGGGCTGACGCTGGACGATCTCGGCAGGCAGGCCGAGCTCGGCACCCACGGCGCGGACCTCGTCCTTGAACAGCGCACGCAAGGGCTCCACGAGCTTGAACTGCATGTCCTCGGGCAGACCACCCACGTTGTGGTGGGACTTGATGTTGGCCGCGCCCTCTCCGCCGCCGGATTCGACGACGTCGGGGTAGAGGGTGCCCTGGACCAGGAACTCCACCTTGGCGCCTTCGGCAGCAGCCTCGGCGAGCACAGCCTTCTCCGCGGCCTCGAAGGCCCGGATGAACTCGCGGCCGATGATCTTGCGCTTCTCCTCGGGGTCGGTGACCCCGGCGAGCGCGTTCAGGAAGCGTTCGCGCTCGTCCGCCACGTAAAGCTTCGCGCCGGTGGCGGCGACGAAGTCACGTTCGACCTGCTCGGCCTCGCCCTCGCGCAGCAGACCGTGGTCCACAAACACACAGGTCAGCTGGTCGCCGACGGCCTTCTGGACCAGGGCTGCGGCCACGGCGGAGTCCACGCCGCCGGAGAGGCCGCAGATGACGCGCGCGTCGCCGACCTGCTCGCGGATCGCGGCCACCTGCTCCTCGACGATGTTGCCCGCGGTCCACTCCGGGGTCAGGCCGGCACCGGCGTAGAGGAAGTTTTCGATGATGCGCTGGCCCTGGGGCGAGTGCTTGACCTCGGGGTGCCACTGCACGCCGTAGAGCTTGCGCTCCTCGTCGGCGAAGCCGGCCACGGGGGCGGCGTCGGAGACGGCGAGCACCTCGAACCCCTCGGGGGCCTTCTGCACGGAGTCGGAGTGGGACATCCAGGTGGTCTGGACCTGGTCGGTGCCATCAAGCAGGCCGTGCGGAACGCTGGTCGCCCGGACTTCGGTCTTGCCGTACTCGCGGTCGCCGGTGCGGGCCACCTCCCCTCCCAGGGCGTGAGCCATGGCCTGGAAGCCGTAGCAGATGCCCAGCACGGGCACACCGGCTTCGAACAGCTCGCGCTCCACGGTGGGGGCGCCCTCGGCGTAGACGCTGGAGGGGCCGCCGGAGAGGATGACTGCGGCGGGCTTGCGGGCGATGATCTCCTCGGCCGGCAGCGAGTGCGGCACCACCTCGGAGTACACGCGCGCCTCACGGACGCGGCGGGCGATCAGCTGGGCGTACTGGGCGCCGTAGTCGACCACCAGCACGGTCTGTGCGGTGTTGTCGGGACGTTCGGCGGCAGGCTGAGAAGTCTCGGATGTCACCGCTCCATCCTAAAGGACGTGTCCGCACGGCCAGGGCACGGGGCGCCGCCCGCCCCGCCCAAGCAACCCGTGCTGCGTGCTCCTCAGCTGGGTAGCTCCTCAGACAGGCCGCTGCTCAGGCGTGTGGGTACTCAGGCGGGTCGGTACTCGAAGCGCTCCAGCGTGATGGTCGAGTTGGTGGGGGCGCCGTCGCTGGTGGCGAAGACTCCCACCCACAGCCCCAGGAATCCGCCCGTGGAGACCGTGTCCAGGACCCGCCCGTCCACCGCCGCGATGTGTTCCCCGTCGATGCTCAGAGCGTAGTCCTGTTCGCGGGCGCTGATGCCCAGGCGCACCAGGTGTCCCTGCTGTTCCTGCTGCTCCTGGATGCGTTCAGGCAGCCGGTGCTCGGAGATCACCGTCTCGTCACCGTCCAGCCGGCGCACAGCCCGCAGCACATCACCTTCCGGAGTGCGGTGCACGGACAGGGTGATGTGGTGATCCTCGGACTGGCGCAGTACGACGCCGGCTCGCTCGCCTGCTGCGAGCCCACTCAGCTCCAGCGTGGCTACCGCATCGAAGCTCATGTGCTGCTGTCGGATACCGAGGAAAGAGGGCGTGGTGGGCTGAGTCAGATCGGCCGGCTGCACCCGCAGGCGCCAGCCGGCGACCTCACCCGTACCGGTGGCGGGCAGCGGCTCGGCGAAGCTCTCGATCGGGGCGCGCAGCGCGGTCCAGCGCAGGTCGTCAGGGCCGACGACGCCGGCCTCCTGTCCGGCCACCCCGCCGGCGCTCTCCTGGGCGGAGGGGGCAGAGACAGCAGGGGTGTGGGCGCCCCCGGGCACGTGTGTTGCCGTCGTCGGCACCTCCACCGCCGCTGGGAGGCGCCCCTGCCCCGGGGCGAAGACCGGCCAGCCGTCCTCCCAGGTGACTGGGACGAGGAAGGTCTCGCGGCCGAGGTTGTAGTGGTAACCGCCGTAGGGGCGCATGCCCAGGGCGACGGCCCACCAGGAGCCGTCGGGGGCCTCCACCAGATCGGCGTGGCCGACGCCGATGACGTCAGCGCCCTTACCCAGGTGGCGGTGGGTGAGCACCGGGTTGGCGGGGTTTCCTCGGTAGGGGCCCTGCACGGCGTCGGCGGCCGCGATCATCACCGAATGCTCCTGCGCGGTGCCGCCTTCGGCGGTCAGCAGGTAGTACCGCCCGTCTTTGCGGAACAGATGCGGGGCCTCGGACCAGATGCCGCCGATGAGCGCTCCGGTCCACAGGATGGTCTCCTCATCGGAGACCCGTCCGGTGACGAGGTCGAGCTCCCTCAGCCAGATCTCACTCTGCTGCTCCCATTCGGGGTCTGCCACCAGGCGATTGCCGTGGAGCCAGACTCGGCCGTCGTCGTCGAAGAAGAGGGATGGGTCAAAGCCCTCCACGTCTAGCCACACGGGATCCGACCAAGGACCGGCCGGGTCAGTGGCGGTGATCAGGAAGTTCCCTCCCGGCGCGCCCTGGCGCGGGTTGACCAGGGTGCAGACCAGGTAGAAGGTGCCCTCGTGGAAGCGGATGGTGGGAGCGTAGATGCCTCCGGAGCTAGGGATGCCGTCGAAGTCCATCTGGCCGGGGCGGTCCACAGCGTGGCCGATCTGTTCCCAGTGGGCGAGGTCCCTGCTGCGGAAGATGGGCAGGGCGGGGAAGTACTCGAAGGTGGAGGCGACCAGGTAGTAGCCGTCCTCGGCGCGGCACAGGCTGGGGTCCGGGTAGCAGCCTCGCAGTAGCGGGTTCTCAACGACAGTCACCCCAGAACTGTAATGCGCATCACAGGGCGCAGGCCACTCCCCCGTGGAGCCCGGGGGCAGCCGGCGAACACGTCGGCTACGCGCCCGGCCACGGAGACAGGGGCCGTGATGACGCGGCCGTCGTGGCCACTAGGGGACTCCAGCTCCTGCGCGGCGGTGGTGACGATGACCCGGTAGGGCGCCTCGGCCGAGAGCGCCACCGAGGTGGGCTGGCGGGCTGGCACCGAGATTTTCTCCAGCAGACTGCCGTCGGGGGCGTAGCGCAGCACGCAGCCGCCGCCGTAGACGGCCTGCCACAGGCAACCCTCGGCGTCGACGGTCATCCCGTCGGGGTTGCCCTCCTCGACCTGGGCGAAAAGCTCGGGTTCTGCGACATGCCCGGTGGCCACGTCGATGCTTGCGCGCATGATCCGCCCTTGGCTGGTCTCGGCGAAGTACATGGTGGCGCCGTCGGCGCTGAAGGCTGGACCGTTGGGGATGGTCATGGCGTCGGTGACCCGGCGGCACTGTCCGTCAGGGTCCACGCGGGTGATGAATCCGTACCCCTCTTCGCCCTCCAGACCCATGGCTCCGGGCCAGAAGCGCCCGTGAGGGTCGGCGACGGCGTCGTTGACGCGCTGTGCCGGGGCCGTGCTGCTGGCTGATCCGTCCTCGGTGTTGGCCACGGGGAGCTCAGCCAGAGTCTGGCCGGCGCGGAGCAGGCCGCCCTCCTGCACGAGCCGGATGACTGATGTTCCGGCCGCGGCGATCCAGCCCCCGGCGGCAGTGCGGGCCGCGGCACCGACGGGCACGTCCAGGTCGGCGCGCAGGTGCAGACCCGCGCCGGGCTCACCGGTGGTGGAGAACAGCCGGCCGGTGGGAATGTCCACGCAGATGAACGCCTGCTCGGCGAACCCTGCCGCGGCGGCAGCCTCTGCTCCGATGAAGCGGGAGCCCTCGCTCAGCGCAAAGCGCTGCTGGTCTACGGCTTCGAATTCTCCGGTGACAACTGATGCAGTGCTCATATCGCCACCCTAGAACGGGTGACACCGCACCGAAACCCCCGCCCGGCGGATTGCTTCCGCACTTTGGGTCACGCAGGCGCCATTTTCAGACCCAGAAGGCCTCCACGGTGACTCAAATTTCGGAAACAAGGCGCACGGCCCCTCTTTCCCTCCGCCATGCCGGCATGGCGCGCAGGGCGCCGGCTCAGTAGCGGCGGGCGGCCTGCGGGTTGGCCTCAAGCTCCTTGCGCACCTCGCCGGCGATCTTGCGCTCGACAATGAAGCTCAAGAACGGCACCACACCGCCCAGGACGATGACGATCAGGCGTCCCAGCGGCCAGCTCATCAGGTACCACAGGCGGAACCCGAAGATCACATAGAGCACGTAGATCCATCCGTGGATCACCGCGATCCAGTAGGAGATGCCGGTGCCGTCGGCCACCGAGTCCTTCGGGTAGAAGCCCAGGGTGTTCTCCGCACCCTCGAGGGTGGTGCCTCCGGCGTAGAGCTCGTAGCCGAAGCCGTAGTCCATGATCATCTTCGCCACCAGGATCAGCAGCATGATGCCGGTGACGAACGCGAAAACCTTATAGAGAGTCAGCGATCCGCTGATCTGCGCAACTGTGCCCTGGAAGCGGCGCTTCTTGGGCGCGGCTTGGAAGTCCTTGGGCCGAGGAGGTGCCGGGGGCAGATCCGCCAGTTCGGCCTCGCTGGCCTGCGCGGTGGGATCCGGGGCAGACGAGGTGGCGTCGTCGTGGGTGGGCTTGGGTCGCCCGGCGTTGGAGTGCTCAGTCATCACTGTCCTTAGTCCCGTTTGCTGCTTGCTCGGCGCGGCGCTTGGCCAGCTGCTCGTGCTTCCACTGCTCTTCCCATTCCCGATCCAGGCGCTCTTCCTCCTCCAGCTCCTTCAGGTGGGCGTCCTTGACCAGGCGCCACCACAGGTAGAAGGCGAAGCCGGCAAAGACGATCCACTCGACGGCGTAGAAGAGATTCAGCCAGTTGATGGCACCGGGCTCGGGCTGGGGATCCACCCAGACCGGCTCGAGGCCCTCGATTGCGGGCGCTCCCACCTCTGCCCCAGAGGCGTCGGTCATCTCAAAGGACACCACAAACCCGGAGTAGGAGGGCACGTCCCAGAGATTGATCAGCTCGGCGGAGGAGAGGGTCGGAAGGACGCCGGCGGGGAGTTCGTAGGGGCCCACGCCGGGGGCCTCCGGGGGCAGGAGGCGACCGCGGATCTGCAGGTCCTGCCCGGTGAGGTCCGAGACGGCGTCGCGGGCTTCAGCGTCTTGAGTCCAGCCCAGCACCACGGGAATGACCTCGTCATCCGGCGCCCCGTCGACGCGGAATGCCGCCACGAGCCAATAGCCGGATTCCTCCTCGCGAAGCCGCTCGTCGATGAGCACTTCCGTCTCCGGCAGGAACTCACCAGAGAGGTCCACGATCCGGTCGGCCTCGTAGATGCTCATGGAGCGTTCGGGTTCGTAGATCTCGGTGAGCTGCACCGGCTCTTCGGTGATGTCTTGCACCGGATTGCCTTCGCTGCGGGAGACACCGAACTGCCAGACGGAGAGGACCACGAACACGGTGGCCAGCAGCAGCGCCAGCGCAAGCATCGCGATCCATTTGGGCTGGCGGGCTGTCGCCATCATCGAGGTAGAAGGCACCCCACAAGAATACGCGTCTGCGGCCAACTTCTACAGCTGGTAGAAAATGACGCTGTTTTCCCCTCGATTTCGGGTCTCGGAGCCTCGGTGTCAGGATAGTCACATGATGCGCTTGGACCATGTCTCGTACGCAGTGGGCCCGGACGGCATGGAGGCCACCGTGGAGAGGATCACCTCTGCGTTGGGCGTGGAGCGAGTCCGGGGCGGCATTCACCCCCGCTTCGGCACCCGCAACGCGATCATCCCTCTGGACCGCCGGCAATACCTGGAGGTGGTGGAGGTGCTGGATCACCCCAGCGCCGACAAGGCTCCGTTCGGGCAGGCGGTGCGCAACCGCTCCCAGATCGGCGGCGGATGGATGGGCTGGTGCGTGACGGTCGATGACCTGGCTCCGTTCGAGGAGCGTCTGGGCCGCCGGGCCGTGCCGGGCAACCGCAAGTTCCCTGACGGCCAGGAGCTGACCTGGCAGCAGATCGGCATCAAGGGGCTCATCGCAGACCCCCAGGTCCCGTATCTGCTGCGCTGGGACCAGGGCACCGAGCACCTGCATCCCTCCCGCGCCTACGCGCCTCAGGCGTCCCTGACGAAACTCTCGATCGCCGGCTCCCCGCAGCGCGTGGCGGACTGGCTGGGCTCCCCCGACGCCGACCCCTTCGAAGACGTCGAGGTCGATTGGGTAGCACCCTCCGGCACCCCGGGGCTGATGAGCGTGACGTTCTCCTGCCCCAATGGTGTCGTGACCATCTAATCCTCAGCATTCTTTTCGCGTACGTTAGGGTAGCCGTGGCAAATAGTCCACGCGCCGTCATGCGCTGCGCGCCCGCACAAGGAGGATGTGAGTCTGAAGCGTAAGGTCCTCCCCCACGCGCTGAGCGTGCTGGTCGGCGGCGCCCGGCTGATCTACGCCGTGCTCAAGCTGCTCCCAGTCCAGCGCAAGGTGGTGCTCATCACCCGTGAGCCCCGCCAGATCACCGTGGACTTCACGCTCATCCAGGAAGCGATCCAGCGGAAATACCCCGATCACCGGATCGTGGTGATCAAGCACAAGAAGCTCTCCGCAGGGTACCTGGGCAAGGCGCTGCGCGAGATGTACCACCTGGCCACCTGCGCCGGCTGTCTGGTGGACGGCTACATCATTCCCGTCAGCATCCTCAGTCACCGCCAGGGTCTGCGTATCGGGCAGATCTGGCACGCGCTGGGAGCCATCAAGAACTTCGGCCATCTGGCCTCGGGCACCCGTGAGGGCCCGCACCCCAAGGTCGCTGAGGCCATGAAGATGCACCGGAACTACACGTTCGTGTGCGCTGCCGGCACCGTCCCGGCGGAGATCTACACCGCGGCCTTCGGGATCCCCGGCTCGATGATTCAGCCACTGGGCATGCCGCGGGTGGATTACCTTTTAGACGATGAGGGCAACGCGGCCCGCAGGAAGCGGATCCTCAAGCGCTTCCCCCAGCTGGCACAGGGCAAGACGGTGCTCTACATTCCGACGTTCCGACGTGGACGCCTGATCCCCTACACCAAGCTCGCGGCCGGGTTTGATCCCGCCCAGGGCAACCTGGTGCTGCTGCCGCATCCGTTCGATAAGTCGCCGGTGCCTGAGGGCCCCGGGGTGATCATCGGCAACGGCATCAGCGTCCTGGACTGGCTCGCCGTGGCCGACGCGGTGATTACCGACTACTCCGCGGTGACCTACGAGGCCACACTGCGGGACATTCCCCTGGTCTTCTGGCCCTATGACATGCATGAGTACATCGATGCCCGCGGGCTGGCCCTGGACTACGAGGCGGAAGTTCCCGGCCCCATCGTCTCCTCAGCCGCTGAGGCCATCTCTGAGGCCCTAAAGCCGAGAACGCCGGACTACCGACGCTTCCGCTCCCGCCACCTGGACTTCGTCACCGAGCCCGATGGGTCTCTGCCGGCGACGCCGCCGCGCTGCGCCGACCGCATCGTGGACGCCCTCGAGCTGGGCTAGCAGGACGCGACGACGACGCCGTCGTCCCCTGCCGCCCGGTACCACCCCCTCCCCCGCACATCGAGTGGAAGATCTGTACCGCTAATCGCGGGGAATACGGCGGAATTACGGAACGATCTTTCCACTCGATGTGCTGCGTGAGGGCACATCCTGGTGCGTGTCAGTACAAGACGGTGTATCAGTACGAGACGGTGTAGTGGTCCCGCTCGGACATCTCGAAACCCTGCGCATTGAGGGCGTTGAAACAGCTGATGCGGTCATCCAGCGACACGCAGGCCGCGAAGCCATCGGTCGCGCTCTGGTTGTAGCCCAGGGTGTCGAAGTCGCTGTCATCGATGGGGTGGTTGTCGCAGTCCAGGGAGGCGGAGGCGTCCACGGGCATGTGGAAGGTGGCGCCGGATCCGCAGCCGGCGGGTGCCGCGGAGGTCTGCTCGAAGACGGTGCAGCGCAGACCGTCGGCAAACTCGCAGGCGGCGTTGCCATCCGGGGTCACGAATCCGGACATGGTCTGAGCACCCGAGGTGGACATCTGCTGGTTGACCCAGTCGGTGCCCACGGTCTGCATCAGCTGCCCGCCGGCCTCGCTGGTACGCGCCTCGGTGAAGACCGCCGCAGCGTGAGTGGCGGAGCAAGAGCTCTGAAGCTCCGTGAAGGTGTCCTCCAGCAGGTCCTCATCCAGCTCCTCGCCCTGTGCCAGCCCGAGGTACTCGGCGACGGTGGAACCATCCTCTAACGGGGCTTCACAGGAGGACTCCTCGGGCAGAGCGGCAAGTGCCGCCTGGGCGGTCACCAGAGCTTCGGCGTCTTCCTCGGACGGCTCCTCCTCCGAGGTCTGAGGCTCATCGGTCTCCTCCGCGGCCGGGGAGGGCGCGGGCGCCTGCGTGGGCGTCGGGCCGGGTTCAGCGACCGGGTCTTCCTCGCCGCCGAGCAGATTCAGCACTAGGGCGACCACGCCGATGGCGGCAAGGGCGAACACGACGACGGCCGCTATCGGCAGCCAGCGGCGCGCTCCCGCTCCTCCATCCTGCTCAGGTTCCGGGGGAACTCCGGCGCCAGCCAGGATCGGTGCGGGACGGTGCTCGCGAGCCGCAACGGGCTCAGGGGCGGGAGCTTCCGCCCCAGGCGCCTGGGAGACTGGCTCCGGGTCCGCGGCCGGGTGCCCCTGGGCTACCTCCAGCGCAGGGGCGGCGACGGGCACCGGTGCTGCGGCAGCGGCGGCCGCGGTATCACGCTCGAGCGGGGCGACGACGTCGTCGTCCTCGGAATCCTCCTCGGCTTCGCGACCGGACGGCTCCGCCTCCGTGTCCGCTGCCGGGACATCATCCTGCGCTGTGCCACCCTCCGCCGGCACTGTGTCACGGTCCTCCGGCACTGGGACATGGTGCTCTTGCGCTGCCGCATCCGGGACGGGGGCAGCAGGGGCCGGGGTCTCGGCGGAAGCTGCTGCGGGGCCATCCTCATCACCGCCCGAGGCCTCTGCGGAGCGTGAGTCCATTCGGAACTCGCCGGCGTGCGGGACGGGAAGAGACTCCGCCTCGGAGGCGGGGTCCTCGTGCGTCTGCGCATCCGCCTCATGGTCTTCGGGGTACTGATGGGTCTCCGGCTCCTGCGTGGAGGAGGGAACGGCGGACTCGGTCTCGCGCTCGTGTGCGCTGCGGGCAGCCCGATAGGCCTCGTAGTCCTGGGGCTCCTGAGCCTCGTAGTCCTGAGCCTCGTCGTCGTAGCCGCCGTAGTACTCATCGGAGAGGGGCGCGAAGTCATGCGTGGCGGTGTCGTACATACCAGCCAGGGGGTTGGTCGCAGCGGTGGAGCTGTAGACACCGCTGGTCCCGCGCAGGGCGATGGCCTCGTCGATGGCGGGGTCACCCAGGGATCCCAGGGCTTCAATCAGCTCCTGGTAGGTGCCGGGGTTTGCGGCCACGGCAGGGCGCAGCTCGGGATAGTTTTCGGCGATCCAGTGCAGCACATCCCAGTCAGTCTGGGGATCAGAGGCGAGTGCTTCCAGCTCGGATGCGTGGTAGTCGGGGGTGCTCATTATCATCCAGCATATCCCCGGCCCTTCTGCCCCTGATAATCACCCCGGCAGAAGGAATCAGCGCTGGGAGGCGTATTCGTCGAACCAGCCTTCGCGCATGGCCTCGCCCGCCTCAGCAATGGCACCGTAGTTGGGCCAGATCACGGATTGTCCGCCCGCACTGCCGATGCCGTTGTTCGGAAGCGTGAAGAACTCGATGTCCGAGTTGCGCACGTTGCGCATATCCCAGCCGATCTCAGCGAGGTAGTCAGCATCGCCCAGTCCCTGGTCCACCGTCATGTACGGGCTGAAGCCGGAGACCAGGTTGTGCACCCGCGCCGGGTTGGCCAGCGTACCCGGGGTCAGCACCTCACCGATCACCCCGCGGACAAAGGCCTGCTGGTTGGCCACGCGCTGGTAGTCGCCCCCGTCGAATGCCCGACGCTCCCGCACAAAGCTCAGGGCTTCGGAGGCATTCATGTACTGCGGGCCTCCGTGGTACTGGTAGCCATCACGGGAGGTGAAGGCCACCGGCGAGTTCACCGTGACCCCACCCAGAGTGGAGACGATGTCCTGAAAGCCGTACATGTTCACGGCCGCCACGTGGTCGATGCGTACGCCGAAGAGACTCTCCAGTGTGTGCACCGCGGTGGCGGTTCCGCCCAGGCTGAAGGCGGCGTTGATCTTGTGCTCGCCGTGGCCGGGAATGGTGACCCACGTGTCACGCATGATCGACATCACCTGCACGGAGTCGCGTTCGTGCGGGATATGGATCCACATCATGGTGTCGGCGCGCCCGGCGTTGGGCACCCAGGCGAGGTTTTCGCTCTCACCGGAGCCGCCACCGACGTCGTAGCCGATGAGCAAGATGTTCAGCTGCTGGTCCTCGACCTCGACTTCGTTGCCGTCCTCGTCCACCTCGGTGCGGGTGGGCCGCTCGGGGCGCTCCTCGGGGAAGGTCTCTTCGGGGTCGAGCGTGTGGACTGACTCCTCGTAAGCGTTGCGCAGCGAGTTGAGGTAGAAGAACGCCGTGGCTGCGCCGGCCAGCATGAGCACCAGAAGGGAAGAAAGCACAATGATGCCGATCTTCTTGCCGCGGCTCTTCCGGGGCTTCTCATCCTCGACCGGGGCGCCATGGCGGGGGCCGAACAGCTCGTCAGTCACTCTCTTAGGGTAGGGCACATCCCCATATCACAGCGAATGCGCCCCGTAGAACCGTAAATTACGTAGGTAGACTCCCCCGTTCGGAATAATGCTTCAACTGAAGCCTGAAACATTGCCTTTTCTCTGAATTGCTATGATGCGCACACTGAGAACGTTGCTTGACACAGACCTCTACTTTTACGCGAAGGCGTCCTCTCATCGCCTGCGCCCTCGAGGAGATTCGAGACTTCAGGATGAAGCGGATACTCACCTACGGCACGTTTGACCTGCTGCATTGGGGGCACATTCGCCTGCTCAAGCGGGCCAAGGCGCTGGGCGATTACCTCATCGTCGGCGCCAGCACCGACGAGTTCGTGGTGGAGAAGGCCCACCGTGCCAGTTACCACCCGCACGAGGTGCGCCGTTCGATGCTGCAGGCCGTGCGCTATGTGGACCTGGTCATACCCGAGGAGACCTGGGAGCAGAAGCTCAACGACATCCGTAAGTACCAGGTCGACACCGTGGTCATGGGATCCGACTGGGAGGGCTCTGAGCGCTTCGAGTTCCTCCGCGACTACTGTGAGCTGGTCTACCTGCCGCGTACCGACGGGGTCTCCACCTCCAAAATCCGCCGTGATCTGCTCACCGATGCGGTAACGTTCCCTTCTGATGAGGACGGGGACACTTCAGAGGCAGACCATGAGGCACGACGACGCCAAGGCCCCTTGGCGCTGCGATTCTCCGCCTAAGCATCCCCTGGAGCCCTGCTCGTGAGGCACGTGCTGACCTATGGCACCTTTGATCTGCTCCACTGGGGCCACATCCGGCTGCTCATGCGGGCCAAGAACCTCGGCGACTATCTGGTGGTGGGGCTGAGCACCGATGAGTTCAATGAGCTCAAGCCCGGCAAGCAGCCCAGCTACCACTCCTATGAGATCCGCAAGATGATGCTGGAGTCTCTGCGGTACGTGGATCTGGTGATCCCGGAGGTGACCTGGGAGCAGAAGGTCGATGACGTGCGTGACTATGAGATCGACGTCGTCGTCATGGGTTCTGACTGGGAGGGCTCGCCGCGGTTTGAGTACCTGCGGGACTACTGCGATGTGACCTATCTGCCGCGCACGGAGGGCACCTCCACCAGCCAGATCCGGCGGGACCTGCTGTTTGAGGCGATGCAGTACAAGAAGGAGGAACAGGCCCACCGCGAGGCGGAGGTCCGCACCGCCCAGATGCCCAGCCTGGGCACCCAGCCGGAGACTCGCCTGCCCCGTCCCCCGCACCGCAGGGACTGAACCGCCGCATCAGTCGGAGGCGCGCAGGGGGCTCCTGGTCTCCAGCCGCGTCAGGTACTCGTCATCACTGAGCGAGAGCACCTCGGCAGCCGCCCCGTGGGCAGTGAGGAGTCCCGTGGTCGCGAAAGTCTTGGTGAGCCGGAACTCGGTGAGCAGGTCATGGACTGCCACCACGTCATTGAGCGGCTCATAGGGGCCAAACGCTGAGCCACGGTTGCCGTAGTTGGCGGCGTAGGCGTTCGCACCGCTGAAGAAGTCCATGTTGAACAGCGCAATCTCGGCCGGGGCAAACTGCAGCAGGTCGTAGATGATCCGCTGAGCCGCCAAAGACGCACCGCGGAAGTACAGGCCGAACTCGGTGCGGGCAAAACGCAGCCACCCCCGCTCGTCCTCGGATAGCCCCTCGTTGAGCAGCGGGCCGCTGAACGGCCGCGCCACCGCCAGGTGAAGTTTCCCTGCGCGAGCAGCGTCGCTGACGTCATCGAGCATGGAATGCAGGTCCCGGCCGGAGTAGTAGGCGATATCGGTGCGAGTCCCCAACCGTGCGGCATGCTCGGCGACAAACTCAGGCTGATAGCGGGTACGGACCACTACGTCGTAGCGGTCGATCAGATCCCCCAGCTGGTCTCCGGTGTCCGCGGGTCCGACGACGGCGACCCGCTGGCCTCTGACCAGTTCCCTCATACGGGCCTCGCCGGGCAGTGGAAGAGTCTGGGCTCGCGCAACGATCTGCTCTTGAAGCGGGGCTGCATCTCCGCTGAGTAGCGCGACGTCGGCGCGCAGCTTCTCCAACTGCTGCCGGGTCCGCGGGTCTGCGGAGGTGAGCAGCGGGCGGGCAGCTTTGCGCGCGGCGTCGTCGGTTCTTCCCAGATGCGCATATGCCCCGAGGAGATGTCTGAGCCACAGCGGACTTTCCAAGGGGATGCCGGAGAGCTCGCGAATGCGGTTCTCCGCCATGGCTGCCCGAAGCTCTGCCCCGGCCCGGAATCGACCCAGGAACTGCAAACGCACGCTGAGCACCTCCAGCAGCAGCTGGTGAAGGCCGGGAAGCTGCTCCCGGTGCTCCTGCAGCAGGTCTACAGCCCGCTGGACCGATTCCCGCGGGGGTTCGGCGGCGAAGAGACCCCCCAGCCGCTGCCATTCTGTGTCTGAAGAAAATAGACCCGCGGAGGGGCGCAGGACCGTGACGGCCTTCCAGATGCGCGGCCAGTCGTAGGTGGTCCGTGCCGCCGTGTTGAGAATGCCCTCGACTGCCCGGAGATCGTGCGGGTTCAGCGCCAGAGCTCTCTCGTAAGCGCCGAGTGCCTCCTCAAACCGGCCCACGTAGGGCTTGCGGTAGGCCGCGGCAAGGGCCACATACGCACCGGCGCTGCCGCCCTCTCTGGCCTCACGCTCCAACGCAGCTATGTCAGCCTGCGGCTTCTGCGTGCCCGGGATCAGTCCCGCGATAGAGTCGTAGACCATCGCGCTTCCCGTGTCCGGAAGGACATCTCGCAGCAGCTGGGCCAACAGTGTGCGGTAGCTTCCGGCGGCCGCCGCTCCCCCGGCAATCGTGGGCCCCAGCGCCGCTGCACCTCGGCTCACCAAACGAGGACCGCCTGGAACCCGGCTGAGCTGGAAGGCGGCTCCTTTGACGAGTGCGGCGGCCGCGATCTTGCCGCGCAGGCGACGTAAGTTCACTCCCATGTCAGCAGGTCCTTCGACACATCACTAAACATTCTTGACTACTGCAGCGCCGGTGAGGCTTCGAGCTTGTCGATGTAGTGCTCTGCGTCCAGCGCCAGAACCTGCGCGGACACCCCGTGGGGAGTGACGCGTCCGGTGGCGATGAACGCATTCATCAAACGGAAATCGAAGAGCAGATCGTGGGCCAAGAGGATCTCGTTGACAATGGAGTAGGGCCCCAGGGCGGCGTCCTTTCCCCTGCGGTAGCCGGAGCTGAAGACGTTGGCACCGGTGTAGAAGTCCACGTTGAACGCTGAGACTTCGGAAGGATTGAACTGCAGGACGTCGTAGATGATCCGCGCAATGCCCAGGGGCGCTCCGTGGTGGCACAGGCTGTAGTCGTGGCGGTAGAACCGCAACCACTCTGGGGCGTTGTCGCGGTACAGTTCGGCACTTAAACCGCGACCGATGGCCAGTTGAAGGTCGCCCGAATCCACGGCCTCTCGGGCTGCCTCAAAGAACTCTCCGAGATCCCGCCCCGAGAAGTAGGCAATATCGGTGCGCCGTCCCAGCTGATCGGCCTGGGCCGAGAGAATCTCCGGGATGTACCGGGGCCGGATGACCACGTCGTGGGCATCAATGATCTCCCCCAAACGGTCGCCCGTGTCCGCAGGCCCGACGACGGCGACTCGCTTCCCCTCGATCATCCGGCGCATCCTGTCATCCCCGGGGAGCGGAACCTCACGCTGCCGCTGGGCGGAATAATCCAGATAAGGTTGCAGGTCACCCGTGAGCAGGTGCGCGTCCACCGCCATCTTCTGGAGACGCTCCTTCTCGAGCTTGTCCTTTGGTTCCCACGGCATGGGCTCGATGAGCGAAAGAGCCTCTTCATTCCGCCCCAGGTACAGCAGCGCGGCCAGCACCTTCTGGCGGTGACGAGCGTTGCCTGCAGACCGGGTGCCCAGCCACGCCAGGGTGCGCTCGGCCAGGCCCTCCCGCAGCCGGAATCCATCGCGGAAGCGGCGCGCGAAGTGCAGTCGGTAGACGATGAGGGAAGTAGCGATCCAGGACAGACGCAGCCCGCCATCCTGCGCGCGGTTCAAACGGGTGACGGCGTCGTCGATCTGCGCATCCGTGACCTCGGGGCTGAAAAGCGGGGCCAAGGCATCCACCAGCGCCAAACGTTGGACCTTCCTACGTCGCTTCTGGGCTTCGAAGAGCCGCACGCTGCGCCAGAGGCGCGCCCAATCCTGATCGGCACGGCACCCCATGATGACAATGCCGCGTAGGGCGCTGGCCGATGCGGGCTTGAGTTCTAGCGCTCGCTCATAGGCCCGCAGAGAACGGTCGTAGTCTGCGATGTGAGGTTTGCGGTAACTGGAGGCGACTGCCAGCCATTTCTCGGCGTCGGGTGCCTGGGTTGCCGCTTGTTCCATGAGGTCCAGACCGGTCGCGGCGTCACCGTATTCAAACTCCAAGCGACCCCGCTGGTACAGCACATAAGCGTTGCCGGGTTCAAGCTTCTCGGCGGTTTCAAGAGCAGCTCTGGCTTCGTCGACGCGAGCTCGCGTGCCCTCAGCCAATCCGGCCACTGAGTCGTGAACCACGGCCCCGTAATCGGCACGCTCGAGCGAGCGTGCCAGCGCGATCCATCGCTGGGCGGAGCCGGGCTCAAGCTGGGCGGCCCGCTGCCGCATCTTCAGCGCCGCGGTGTAGTGCCGCAGTTTGATGTACCTGGCAGCTAGGCGCTCTAGATACGCGGGATCGTCGATGGAGTCGATATCCAGTCGCTTGAGGAGCTTTTCTGCGCCACCGGCATTGGCGCTGAAAAGGACAGTGGCGGCGCGTTCCTGGAAAGACCGTAGGCCGGAGGATTCGCCCGTCAGCTGCACCTCAGCGGCTTCGGGGACCACGCTGGAGGTAGCGACGATCGCCCGGGCCAGCAGCACGTCTACTCCCGGGAGTTTGCCTGCCGCACGGACCGCTTTGCTGCCGAATTCAGCACCGACTAAGAGAGGTTTCACCATGGCTGAGCCAGTCTATCCCTCCTCTGTCAGGCACCGATAAAGGGTTTCGCGCAGCACGGCAATGTCTGAGGCGTAGAGCGAGATCTCGTGGGCAGCCGCGGTCTCCGCCCAGGCCACCGCGTAGCGGCATCGGAAGCCTTCGTGTTCCGGCATCCAGTTCCGCGGTGCATCTGCTGCCTTCTCCTGGCGCGCGGCGTCCGATACCGCGAGTAGATTGCCAGCGTCGTTGTAGAACGCCTCCCGCTCGCCGGGTTCACGGTGCTCCATCTCGATCCAGGCGTGGGGCACCGGGATGATGTGATCCAGCGCTGCCCGTTCAGGAGAGAACCTGATGAACTCGCCGGTGTAGGGGTCGTGGAAAGCCCCTGACACCACGCCAGTCTCCGTGCTGTTCCATTCCACTTCGTGCAGGTCCCGGGCCAGCACTTCATTGCGCGTGTTGACCCCGTCGCCATCCATATCCGTCCAGTACCCGAAGTAGTCGCGGCTACGGCCGGCTAACGGGCTCCCGTGGAAGAACTCCTCACTTTCCTCGGCCCGCTCATCGAGCTCAGCACGTAACTCTTCTGCTTCTGAGCCGGCGCAGTACCCGTTGTCCTCCGAGATGACGCGCGCATAAGTTGCGGTCCGCCCGTTGCTGGGATGCTGGGTGGTGAAGGTCTGTACGTCGCAGTCTCCGCGGGACTCCCGCTCCACGCTGCGTACCGGCACCTCGCGCTCCAAGCGTCGCAGGGCCTGGGTGTAGTGGTCCTCCCCTTCAGCCTCCCGCGGGGCAACCTGCTCGGTGGCTGCCAACGGGTACGACGACGGCGGCAGGCTCGCCCAGTCCAGGTCACCGCTGCGCCCCTCGGGCAAGGTCGCGTCATCGTGCCCCTCGAGTTGCTCCTCAAGACAGTCCCAGAGGACCCCACGCAGATGGTCAATGTCCGAGGCGTACTGGGAGATCTCGTGCTTGGCGGAGATATGGGTCCAGGTCATCGCGTAGGCGCACCAGGCCTCCTCGTTGGAGGGCATCCACTCCGACGGCGTCTGACCTGCCTTCTCCCGGTTGATCCAGCCGATAGTGCTGGTGAGGTTCATGGGGTCGTTGTAGTAGGCCACCCGAGCCTTGCGGCTGCGGTGCTGCATCTCGGGCCAGGTGTGCCCCACCGGGATCATGTGCTCGCCGTGGGTCTCGGTGCTGCCGATATTGACGCGCTGGCCGCTGTAGTGGTCCCAGTAGGTGCCGGAGACCGTGAAGGTTGAGTTACCCAGGTCTCGGGCGTGGATCTCCACCCGGGAGGTCACGCCGTTGCCGTTCACGTCCGCCCAGGTCCCGTAGTAGGGCACCCGCTGGGTAACGTTCTCGTAGGGCCGGCCGTGGAAGAAGTGCTCGCTGGCCTCGTCCTGCTCCTCCAGCTCGGCGCGGAGCTCATCGCCCTGCTCGCCGAAGCACCACCAGTTCTCGGGATCCGCCACGTGGGCGAACGTCCTGGTGGGCTCGCTGCCCAGAGGATGGCTCACCTCGTAGGTCACGGTGTCGCAGTCTCCGTGCTCCTCACGCTCATGGGTGCGCACGAAGACTTCGGTCTCCAGATTCCACAGCGCGTCGGCATAGTCCTGAGCCGAGTAGTCCTGGAAGGGATTGGGGACCGCGGAAGGGCTGGAGTGGGCCGACGCCGGCGCCGCACCGCCCAGCATCACGCCCGTGGCGAGCGTGGCGGTGAGCAGAATCCCGGCGGGGAAAAGCGCACGGGGGCGACGTCGTCGTGGTGTCACGATCCTCACTCTCCCGTCTGCTGGCTGCCTTGGTTCCGCTCACAGTCTAGGAGCCGGCCCGGACACACCCTATGACGTACGCAACAGCCTTGTGAGGTCTCAGCCGCGCGCGGCAGCCAGCACTTCGGGCGAGAGGTTATACATGCGCAGCTTCGCGTTTTGCCGGATCTGTTCATCGGTCAGGTTGCGGATCACCTCAGCCTCTGCCTCGGGTCCGCCGGCGATCTCCACGCCGCCCTTCGGCAACGAGCTGGAGAGCGGTCCGCCGTGCAGCGGCACATCCACCACGGAGATCGCCGCCGCGGTGAGTGAGATGACGTTGGAGCGCTCAATGAGGCCTAGCCCCTCCAACAGGGCTTTGGTGGCGGTGCCGTGGGAGACGAGCACCACGGTGCGCAGATCGTAGTCGGTGTCCACCGAGGGGGTCGGTTCCAGGTCGGCCGCACCCCGCACAATCTGGAAGAACGCCTTTGTCATACGGTCGACGACGTCACCGGGCTCCTCGCCGTTCGGCGGAGTTCCCTCCCCCTTCTTCCACGCCTTGTACAGCTCGGCGTACTCGCTCTTGGCCGCGGCGGTCTTCATGCCTTCCCAGTCACCGAGGCTCTGCTCGATGAGGCCGGGGACCTCCACCGGCTGGAAGCCGAGACCGAACTCGGCGAAGGTGGCGTGGGTGCGTTTCAGCGGAGAGACGTAGCCGGCCGCGGGGTTCTGCCCGCGCACATAGAGTCCGGCGGCGCGTGCCTGGGCGATGCCGGTCTCGGCGAGCGCCACCTCCGACTGCCCTTGGAGCCGGTGGGCCTTGTTCCACTCCGTCTCACCGTGACGGACGCAAATGACTCGAATCATGGCTTTAAGCCTATCGGCGTCACTGTGCCCGAGTGGAAGGAAAGACCACGTCGAGGATCGCGCCTGCGGCGTCCCGCGGCGTGCCCTCACGAGGGAAGTGATGCATAGAGATCATCGGCTTGGGGTTGATCTCCAGCACGCTGGGCTCAGATCCTTGGCCTCCACGCGGCAGTAAGAGGTCCAGCCCTGCGAGTCGCAGTCCTGGAATCGCGCGGGCCGCCCGCTCGGCAAACTCTATTTCTTCGGGTTTGAGCTGCTCAGTGGCGTCAACGGCGTCTCCCCCGGTGTGGAGGTTGCTTGTCCCGCGCAGGAACACCTGCTCTCCCGCGGCCGGCACACTATCTATTGATAAGCCCCGTCGGCGCAGATAATCGGCGACCATATCGTCAAGCACGATCTTCTTGTGAATCCGACCAAGATCTTGGCTCTTGATCTCAGCGAGCTCTGCAACGCTCTGCTCGCCGTCTCCGACGACGTTGGCAGGCACCCGGCGGGTGGCCGCCACCACGGTGTAGTCCACCACCAGCACCCGGTGCTCCACCCCGGGGGCAAAGTCCTCCACGAGCACGTGGCCGAAGTCGGCCGCCACACGAGAGAAGGCCTGGCGGAAGCTGGTCTCGTTGTTGATGTTCACGTGTACGCCGCGGCCCATATTGGCTTCAAAGGGTTTGACGACCACGGGAAAAATCGGAGCAGCCCAGGCCAGAGCGCGGGCCACATCCTCGGGTCCGAAGACCGCGTTCTCCGGAGCATTGATGCCCTTGGAGCGTAGCAGGCGGCTGGTGACTTCTTTCAGCTGTGTTGCCCGGCGGGCCAGGGGGACATTCAGGCCTTCGGGCCAGCGGAAGTTCTTACCGGCATGGCGCAGCACGATGTGCCGTTTGGGCGATGGTTGCAGTTCGATGCCGCGCTTAAGGGCACCGGCGACGATGGCCACGTCGGTCCACAACTCAAGTCGTTTCCGGATCCCGTGCCGCGTCATCTCTTCCTGGGCAGCGCTCAGCTCGGCGTCGCTGAAGGTCACTCCGGGTTCTCCTCCGCCTGTTCCAGAGCAAGATCGTAATTGCGCAGACGTCCAAACCGAACCACCTCTTTTTCTAGCTTGGAGGCCGGCGATTTTTCCACGGCATAGTTCCACGCGTCCCGGCGCGTGCGCTCCCAGAGCTTGAGGTTAAACGTCTTCGAGTACCGGTCCAGTACCTGGGCGATGTCCAGTGTGAGCATGGTGCGGTGGCACTTCCAGCACCGGGAGCAATTGGTGTTGTTCTTCCCCGGGGAAATGCAGACGTCCAGGCCCTCGTAGGTAGAGGGAATGTCCACGAGGCTTAGGGTCTTCTGCACCCGTGTGGAGGAAGATCCCACCGAACGCAGCGTCAATCTCGAGGCGGAGAAGAGCGGGAGCGCTGCCACATCGGCTTCAGCCATGGCCCGGGTGGGGCCGATACGCACTGCCGAGTAGTCGTAGGCGGATGCGTAGTAGAAGTGCCGGACCTTCTCCGACAGCAGCCATGGCACCGCTGCGTTGCGAATGGTGTGCGTGCTGACATATCGCTCCCTCCCGTAGAGGGGCTCCATATTGGATTGCACCGGAAGCACCGGAAGACCCACCTCCCCGGCGAGCGCAGTGATGTTCTTCAACCGACGCTCGAACAGTTCGGATCCACCGCGACCGTGGGAACCCAGGTCGTTGTAGAGCAGGTGGCTGATACGCAGGTTCTCGGGAACGTCATCGGCGTAGTAGTACTGCGCCAGCACCTGCCAGGAGTCCACCCCCGCCGAAAATCCCGTGACCACTTCCCGCTGGTCCCGCTCTGCGGCGGGCACAAGAGCCTCGGCGGTAACACTGACCTTATTGAGTTTGCGCTTTTGCCGCCGCAAGAGGATCTGGTAGTCGTGGTTGAGCTGAAACCACAGCTCATCCGTGAGCTCGCCCTCGACCACAATATCTTCGCCCCGACGCATAGCCGGCATCAGACAGGTCAGCAGCGCCGCGTCGGCGCGGGCACTCACCCAGTCCTGGTAGGCGGCAGGGACCTCGAATCTCAGCAGGTACTTGTCTCCCTTGTCCCGGGTGAGCTCGGCGGAATAGACGAGGCGCTCGCCTTGAATCTCCAGGCGCGGGGCGGCGATTTTCAACTCGTGTTCTCCTCCTTGAGTGCGGACATCTGGTTCGAGTCTCGCAAGTGTCAAATGGGCGCGACAGGGCGGCGTTCCGACGCGCGATCAACGTAGGACCCGGGCTGCTTCCACGGCATCCAGGTACTGCTCCATGTTAAGTTGCAGGACCGCTGCGGCGCGTCCTCGAGCCGTCACCTTACCGGAGCGAATCAGCGCCTGGGTAAATTGAAAGTCGAAGCGGATGTCGTGGGCTGCCACGATGTCGTTGATGTGTGAGCCAGGAGCAAACCTGTCTTGCGGCCGCCAACCGGGGGTGAACATCTGGGACCCGGTGTAGAAGTCAGAGTTAAAGATGGTGATTTCGAGGGGACTGAACTGCAGAATGTCGTAGATCATCCGTTGAACCCCCAGCTGACCACCGGCTGGGCAGAGCGAATAGTCATGCCGGTAGAAGCGCAGCCACGCGTGCCCGAGGTGGTGATGGCTGGCATAAGTGAAAGGGCGTGCGTTGACGAGCTGTAACTCCCCGCGCGCCACAGCCTCCGCTGCGGTGTGGAGGAAATCGCCCATATCAAAACCCGAGTAATAGGCGATGTCCGTTCGGCTTCCCATGCTCGCCGTGTGCTGGGCGAGAAAGTCGGGCTGATATCGAGGACGGACGACCACGTCGTAGTCGTCGATCACACTTCCCAGTTCATCGCCGGTGTCAGCCGGGCCGACGACGGCTATGCGCTTGCCCTCGACCAGCGCCCTCATATGCTCCTCCCCCGGCAGGGTGAAGTCGTCACGCACCCCTGCGGAGTAGGCCACGTAGCGGTCGGGCTTGCCAGCTGCGAGTAGCGCGTCGGCCTGCATCTTGTTCAGCCGCTGCTGTACCCGGGGCTCGTCCTTGGCCCAGCGCTGCATTCCCGCGAACTCTGCGGCGGCGGCGGGCTGGCCCACGTAAGTCAGCGCCTTCAGCAGGTCACGCACCGCCCGGACTTCCGGTGTGACCGGCTTCGTCAGAGCCTCGGCGATCCGCCGACGGGCGCCCAACTCGCGTAATCGGAAGCCTGCACGGAAGTGCCCATCGAACTGCAGCCGCATGAGCACCAGCGTCAGGGTGGTCGGTTTCAGCTGGCGCCCGCCCTGGGCCATATCCTCGAGCCCGGCGACGACGGCCTCCGCCTCCTCAGCGCTGATGGCTCTCCGTTCTGGGTGAGCGTGCGGGTGAGAGAACAGCGCGTCCAGCTGGGCGCGCAGCGCGGGGTTTCGGTAGGGGGAAGATCCCTTCTTCAACGGCTCGAGGTGCCGCACGGCAGACCAAATGCGCGGCCAGTCCATGCAGCCACGGGCTCCCACGGAGACGAGGCGGGAGAGACCTCGTCGGTAGGTGGGGTTGACGGCCAGGACACGTTCCCAGGCCCTCATAGCGGCATCAAATTGCCCGTCTTGTCGGTACACTTCCGCAAGCTTCTTCAGGAGGTCAAGGTCAGCGGGGTCGGCCGCGGAGGCTGTCTCCAGCTCGTGGAGAACCTGCGCTCGCGGGGCCTGAGGGGTTGGCGCCTCCCCACGGGTCAGTCCGACCACCCAGTCCTGGGTGATCCACGGACCCGCAGAATCTTCGGTCACGCTCAACGGCAGTGAGTCAGACGATAGGCCGCGCGAACGTCCGACATAAAGCGCTCCTCGGCGGAGAAGCGGCTCCACCGGAAGCGCGGTTGCAGCGGCGCTTGTGCGGTCTTTGCTGGGGCCAGGGGAAAGGCTTGCTGGAGGGCGTCGAGGTCGATTTCCGTGGCGGGGAGAGTGGCCTGTTCCGCGAGCGCGGTAAAGTCCAGGGCCGGAAATTCGTCCACGGGCGCTGAATGGGTGGCCACGTTCTCAGGGTCAGTCAGCGTGGAGAAGAAATCATCGAACTTGAAGCGATTACCGCCGATGTTCTTGTCCGGGGCGTAAAGCCACACCCAAGGTACTCCGTAGGCCTGGGCGATGATGATGCCGTGCAGGGACGAGGAGACGCATGCGCGGGCAGAAGCGATCTGGGTGATCACGTCCCGCAGATCCGCATGGACATCCACCACGTGCGCCCGCTCCCCCAGCGCTTCCTGGAACTCCGCAGCGTTGGCAAAGTGGTGTTCAATGTGCTTGAAGTGCGGCACGAAAGCGACCTTCTCCGCCAGCGCGGGGTCACGGTCCGGGGTGAAGAAGCGAGGGAAGAGCAGAGCCGGGTCACCGTAGACCTCGGGGACATCCCATCCGAGGTGTTCGATCAGCAGTTCCCGGGTCAGCTTTCCCCGCACCGCGTGAACAGTGACGTCCTGCAGTTTCTTCAGGCCCTCGAGTTCCTCTGCAGAGGGTTTGCGCATGAGGCCCGTCCCCCAGATGTCTGCAGCGGAAGTGGCCGATGTGGGAAGCATCTGGATAATCGAGCCCACAGTGGCGAGCATCCGTCCATGGTCCTGCTTGGAGTATCGACTATTGATGATGCGTTTACCGGTCAGCTCCTGCACCAGCCACGGGCCGATCTGGTCTCCGAAGTTCGAGCGGACGTCCGCCCAGAAACCGAAGACATCGTCACTGCTGGGCTTCTGAGCGCCACGGGCTAGGTCATGGCGCATCTGGGCTTCGTTCTGGACAGACTGGAGCCAGGCAGAGAGAGACTTCATGATCACCCGGGGACTGGTGCCGGCGTCGAAGGTGATGACTTCGTGGCGCTCCGCAGGGGTGGGGGCGAGACGGGCTGCTCCCAGCAGGATGCGGCGCAGGGCTTGGCGGGTAGCTTTGTCATGCCCCTTGAAATTGAGGGTCACCGCACCGTTGTGAACCTGCAGGTAAGCTACGGCGCTGCCGGTGGGAACGTTGAAGGGGAAACGAACCATGTGGTGGCTGGAGACAATCTCTGGTTCTGCACCCAGCGCTATCAGGCTGGGCGTGGTGCGCGCGGTCTTGTTGAGCTGCTCCAGCAACTGAGGGTCGGTGGATTGGACGGCCATCTCGGTTAATCCCCTGCTTCGTCCTCGGCGCCGGTCGCGCCGCTTCCTGACTCGGTCTGTCCTTTCAGCGATTCGACGTTCTTTTCCAACCGCCTTGCCATTATCAGCAATTCCATCGGCCCCACGGAGCGAGCGTCGGTGTAGTCCTCGAATCCGTCAACGGTCTCCGCCTGTTTCAGCCACAGCTCCCGCAGCAGAAGCGGCGAGATCTGTCCGCGCCTTTCAGCCATACGGTGGTGACGCGGCTCAATCACCTTCCAGGGTTTCAAGTCACCGTTGTAGTGGACGATGCGGACGTCGGCTTCGGGTTCAAACTTGGATTTGAAGGGCCTGGCGAACCGGTTCATGCTTGCCGGCAGCGGAACAAAGTGCTGGCCGTAATCCGTACTCACAGCAGCTAGGGCGACCTGCTCTGTGGCGTGCATCTGGGGCGCAATCTCCATCAGGGCTCCGTAAGCCTTGAGGAACTCGTCGAAGTAGCGGCCCCGCTGGAGCGCTTCGTTATCAAAAAGAGCCACTCCGACGTTGATCTTCTGGATGGTCGGGAACTCCCGCCCAGTCGCGGCAAGGAACTGCTGCGCCACCTCGGGGGTGGGCGCCTTGTAAGTGGGCTTCAGACGCCGGTATGCGACATAGTGCTCCTGAGCGATGGCTTCTTCGACGATGTTCTGGAAAGACGCGACGCAGACGACGTCATAGTCAATCTTGACGGAGTAGCGGTGCCCCAGCGTAGCCAGGTGCTCGGGCATAGCCCAGTTGAGAAAGACCTCTGCCGGCCACCGCCCTTCCTGCATCAACGGCATGGACTTCACCCGATTGAAGTCCGGCACGGTCCGGGCGTCGATGAACTCGATGTCGTAGCGACTCATCAGGGCTGAGTGCTCGTCGGTGAGGTGGGAGCCATCGAAAGCGATGAGTTTGTGAAAGTTTCCGGGATTGTGCTTTTCGATGGATGTCAGGGCCACCACAGCGGGGAACACGATCCGGTGGTCGCCGGCGGCATACGCCACCACACGCTGTGCCAAGGTGCCTCCACGAAGTTTGATAAACGAGCATCTCTCACTCTACCGAAGCACATGACCTAACACAGTTGCGAATTGAACCGTTCCCCCGACGTCGCCACTGCACCCCCTTATGCTTTCCCCTCTGAATCTTGACGCCGAGATCGTCCCAACGCGCCAAGTAACCGATACGTATCTCTACCGGGCTCAGAGCACACGCGATAACCTCGGTACCGTGAATGTGCTAGTTAGCATCATAGTCCCGACGCACAATAACGAAGCCACGATAAGAAGGACACTCGACAGCATCTCCGCACAGTCGTTGACTAGTATCGAAATCGTTATAGTGAATGACGCGTCAACTGACAACACTTTGCCACTCTGCCGGGCAGCGCAACAGACAGATACCCGAATTACCCTTGTCGACTTGAAAGAGAACGTGTCGGTATTTCAATCCCGCCGAATCGGAGTCGAGCAAGCAACGGGCAAGTATGTGATGTTCTGCGACGGGGATGACCAACTCGAACCAGACGCCGCTGAACGAGCTTCGGTGCTAGCTCGGGCTGGTGGCTACGACATTGTTCATTTCGGCACAACGATCGTAGGCGCGTCCGGCAACCGCCACCACGCGTGGGAGCGGGCTCTGGACCCGTTCGCTGCAGAACTTAACGGAGATGACATCTTCCTCGCCAGTCCATTCGCGCAGGCAGGAAGACAAATTAACGGACATATATGGAACAAGCTCTACGAACGAGAGCTGGTCAGAGCAGCGTGGAAATCCATCGATCCCGATTTGCGCCTCACGCGCGCCGAGGATGTATACCAGACCCTCTTACTGCTATGCAACGCCGCCCGTTACGGGGGGCTGTTCCTGCCCCTATACCGGTACAACTTCGGAAAAGGAAGGGCCGGTAACATTAGCACCCTCGAATCCTTCGATTACTTCCTGGAATCGGCCTGCGCTTATGACGCTATGGCAACGCATTTGGACTCTGACCAGCGGGCAACTCCGGCAGGTTTCGATACAGACGTCTTATTACGACGCCTTCGTGACCAGTTCATCGAGAACCAGTTGAGCTACTGGGTCCGCCTCGAGCCGCCCGCAGACGATGCACTCAAGAAACTATTGCGGCTTTGGGGCCCTGAGGCAGTGCTCGAAGCCTTGGACGGAACGAACTTACGTCAAAATGACCGCCTGTACCGAGCCATCCACCGTCTCTCGTCCCATAGCGAAGAAACAGTCAAGGACGAAAGTCCCATGTAACCTCCGGGCGCAACCAAAGCACCCTGCCCCTTCGATACCGCGTCATCTCGACTACAAACGCAGCTCACACTCCTAGAGTCTTGCTAGGCTGTCGACGTGAAGCCACTCGTCAGCATCATCATTCCCGCTCATAACAGCGAAGCTACCATTGTGCGCACTCTCAACAGTGTCGTTGAGCAGACTCTACGCCACATCGAGATCATCGTAGTTGACGATTCTTCCACGGACGCCACAAATTCGTTATGCCGGGAAGCTCAGACTCTAGATGATCGTATCCGTTTGATCACACTGAATGAGAATCATTCCGTTTTCCAAGCCCGCCGAATTGGGGCGGAAGAGGCGCGCGGAACCTACATAATGTTCTGCGACGCCGACGACGAACTCGAACCTCGGGCGGCGGAAGAAGCGAGCGCATTCGCTCAGGGCGGCAGCTACGACGTTGTACATTTCAGTGTGTCCATTGTAGGAACTACAGGTTCGAAATATGACTCGTGGGAACGCGCCTTAAGTCCTTTCGAACCGGAGCTTTTCGGGCCAGAGATACTACTACGTAGCTCCTTTGGACAACCTGGTGCTAAGATCGAAGGAAATATCTGGAATAAGCTGTATGAACGAAAGCTGATTCGCAGAGCCTGGTCAAAGATCGACCCAGAGCTTCGTCTTACGCGTGCGGAAGATTTATTTCAAACGTTCCTGATTCTCTCTAGTGCTCAACGATATGGCGGATTGTATTCGCGTCTTTACCGTTATAACTTTGGCGCGGGCAAGTCCGGTAACATTGCAAACAGCGAGTCTTTTCAGCATTTCCTGTCTTCAGTTCACACCTACAGAGTGTTCAAGGAGCACACAGATCCTGCTGCGTGGCTAGCGCCAGAAGATTTCGATACTGACGAAATGCTGGATCGACTTCGTGCACAACTGATTGAGAATCAGTTGAATTACTGGCTCCGTTTACCTCAACCCGCGGACCAGACTTTTAGAAATTTAGTAAGCGAATGGGGATCCGTTCCCATTCTTAAGGTGTTGGCACAAAAGTTCAACGGCAAGGAACAGCCAGCCCTGGAAGCGTTTCGAAGACTAACTACGCCCCGCACTCACGCTAGTAGCTGGGGGGAAACGGCAGTGGACAAGAAGTCTGTTGCGATTCTAGGAAACATCGCCGGTGCCGGAGGTGTCCAGCGCATCATTTCTGCTCAAGCTGAATTGCTAGATCGCGCCGGTTACTCTGTAACCGTCTTATCCTTCGATCATGACCCAAACGAGGTCATGTATGCGTTTCCCAGTAGCGTTACCCACCGCCAGATTGGTTCCGGAAGCAATATTGGGGCTGCTGTGTCCGGCCTGGTAGAAGCTCTCCGAGAGCATAGACCGTCGGTGGTATTGAACCACGACAACTACAGCGTCCTGTTTCCCTGGATTCCAATTATCACCCGTACAGGGTGTGCTTCCAGTGTGCTGTTTGTCCATAACTTCGCACTGCGCTCGATGCTCGACTTCAGAGATACATTCGCTCACTTTCCCCAAGTCGCGGGGAACTATGACTTGACGGTGACCCTGTCCGAAGCAGACACCATGTGGTGGGAGGCCTCCGGCGTCCATAGGGTACGAACGCTTCCAAACTTCACTGACTTCGCGCTAGTTGCTGACGTTGCCGCGGAGGCACACGTTCAGGATGGGTCGGTCTCTGTACGCTCGCCTGCGACCGACGTCGACCTGCTGTGGCTCGGGCGTCTACATGACAGTACAAAGAATGCTAGCGGCGCGCTCGAAGTGTTTGCCCAAATCGTGGCCCTGCGCCCAGGAACTACCCTGGCGATCGTGGGGGGGGAGCAGAATCCTGGCGAACTCGCACGACTGGAACGATTAGCGGAGGGACTAGGCATACGCGATCAAGTAATTTTCGCAGGGCCCTCCAACGACGTCGGGGCTTGGTACCGCGCGTCTAAGGTCTTTTTGATTACCGCGACTATTGAAGGTTTTAATCTCACATTGGTTGAAGCGCAGGCGTCGGGCCTACCGGTGGTCATGTACGACTTACCGTACCTCGAGACCGTGTCTGGGAACCCTGGTATTGTTTCTGTAAATTGGGGTGCGGTATCTGACCTTGCTGAGGTGACTGTCGGTCTCTTAAATGATGCCGAAGAAGCGAATAAGTTAGGTACCGCTGGCCAGGATTTTGTGCGAAAGTTCTCAAAAGAGAGCTACAGCGCGCAGTTGCTTGCGATAGTTGACGAAGTTCAGACCGATCGCCGGACACGTACTGGTTACGGACCTGCTGATCCTTCCCGATCTTCCACGATGACAATTCCTGTGTCGGTGATGGAGGAACTCTATCGCCTCTACGGCCAAATGCATAGACGCGTTTCTGGTGAACTGCGTACCGCGAAGCGTGAGAATGCTACTTTGCGTAAGGGACTGTCGCAGCTCAAGCGAGTCCTGTCCGAAAGCCGGGCACAGCATCAAGAACTCGAGACTCTAATTGCGCAAGTGGAAAAGGGACGGTCTGCAGCTACTCGAAGGAAGCCTCAACAATCACATGTAAAGGACTACGGGCAAAAGGACGGACGTTGGCCTCTTTGGGCAAGACAGGGTGCTCAACCTTTCGCGCCTTCTTTGACGCCGATATTCGAGGATCTGCCAGTAACGCATGAGGCCGCCGTTCCCGCAGCATGGGCTCTAGACGCGGGTATAATTGAAACCTCCGATCGTCCGCTGTTCGAAGGGGACCGGACAGTTTCCCGACATGAGTTCATTCGCATGCTCTACAGGACGGCCGGGACACCGAGTGTTAGGACCGAACAGCCAATCTATCGCGATCTCGATCCCAACGATCCCGCCATCGCCTGGGCCGTGGAACGCAAAATCATGACGGCCCCAACCAGGGTACAAGAAGAGGGACCACTTCCAGAGTGGAAACCGGGAACGCCTCTACGTCGACGAACCGCGGCTATGCTTCTCTACCGCGCGGCAGGACGTCCTAAATATCGTCCGCCCCATGTGTCACCGTACGATGACCTTTCTGCAGGACAGAAGTTCTACACCGAGATGTGTTGGGCAGCCCACCAGGGAGTCCTTCCCGCCGTGCGGCAGAAAAATGATGCGTTGGTATTCAAAGAGGGACTATTGATGACACGGGCCGAGATCATCATGGCGCTATTCCGCCAGATGGTTGGTCCACTAGTTATGACCAATGGGCGGTGATCCGAGCATGAGTGTCGGTACTAGTGACAATAGTTCCTTGTATGGTACTTTTTCGCAGCTGTCAGAACCGCGCCTGCAAGCTCTGGCGTTACAAACTCGGTCGTTTACTATCCGTGATTATTTGGCCAAGATCGTTACCGGAGGCACCCATGGGTATGGTGAGCTGATCGGGTCCCTCAGAAGTAGCCACTTGCGCGTCATGCTGAAACCTCGAGTTGCGGTTTTGCTTGCTCGTATCGTGGCCGGTCAGAGATTGTTTCCCGAAGACTTTTGGAATTCGCTGGTTATATACGAATGTCTAGTGCGGCTTTACGGTGAATCGGTTCTTCCGCAGGAAGATCAACTGGTATATCTCGATTTGCTTGACCGGGCGGGCCGGGCTGATGACGTCGGCGCGGCTGTGGAGTCCCTGCGTGTAGCCCAGCACTCACCTGTAGACGCTGCAGCACTTGTCGCCAACGCCGCATTAACGCGTAACGGAGCGGGTTCAGAAGAGTGGCTAAAGGCCTTTAATTCTGTGCTGTCCATGGATGGACTCGCACCTCTGACGTTGAGCCCGGGAACTGCGCCTGTCCTCGACCGTCTGGAATCAACTAGTGCCGCAGCCAGCGTGGACGGCCCTCTAGTTACCGTTGTATTGACTACATGGAACCCCGGACCGTGGCTGTGGACGGCAGTGCGTTCTCTAACTCAGCAGACCTATGGTAATCAGGAAATTCTGGTCATGGATGATAGTTCTGGTCCTCAATTCGAACCCCTGCTTAACTGTCTGCTTTCCATGGATTCACGAATTAGAGTCATTACCAGTCGAGAGAATCAGGGGACCTACGCGTCCCGTAACGCCGCTGTCCGTGAACACGCTCGAGGGGTTTACGTAACCATCCAAGACGACGACGACTGGTCACACCCAGAGCGCATTGAAAGACAGGTTTCGTTCAGCGAGTCTCAAGGTCTCGCATTGGGTATGTGCCGCGCAGCCAGGGTCACGGAAGACGTAAGGTTTGTCCGGAGAGCATCTACGTTCATTCGCAGAGGTTACCCGTCGACGATGATTGCCCGCGCTACATTCAGCGAGCATGGTTACTGGGACCCGGTCCGTCGAAATTCAGACGCCGAGTATATTCGTAGGGTCCATCGGGCGGGTAAATTGACTCGCGACCAGGGACGGGCACCCCTCATGCTCCAGCGTGATAGGGATGGAAGTCTCTCTTCTGCAGAAGTTTGGGAAGGCTACAGCGAGCAATCGCGGCGCTGGCAGAACTGGCTCTCCGCTGAATGGCACGATCGTAGCGTGGCAATAGGAACAAGCATATACATGGGTGCAGGCACAGGACTGGCTCGTCCGTACGCTGCGCCCCTGGGCCTGAAGCAAAGCAAGCAAACAGTGATTGAAACTAGGGTCAACTCTCTCATCATCGGTGATTGCGCCCTAGGCAATCCCAACGAAGCTAGGATAATCGCTCTTGCTGAGGAACAACTGAGTGAAGGAAAAACAGTAGGACTACTGCACGTCGATGGCTTGAGACCTTTAGCTAAAACTGTCAGCAAGGAGATGGCTGCCCTCACGCGGACCTCAGGTGTGGAACTACTGTCTTGGAGTGATGAGACGGTAGCCGACATCGCCCATATCGTGGACGCAGATGCCCTGGCACTCTGTGATTCAGTCCAAAGCGTGGTTTCCGCACGATGTGCAGTTATGCACAGCTCAGCTGACAATGTGGACGACCTAGTAGTTAACTTGCTTCATTTAGATTCGTCCTTGCAAATCACATCGATTGCCAGGGGCTGATAGCCACATCGTTGACGGTGCAACTGAACATGGGATTCTACCGCTAAAAATTTGAGTCTGGCATCACCTGACCCTCTTTGGTGGCGTCCGAATCGCTGTGTCTGATAAAACCGTCCACAGTATGTGCGAAGAACCCTACAGCTATGGGATGGCCGTCAGTCGAATTTGTTGCACACTTGTCTTCTGCTGGTTCCTTGAAAGCACCACAAGCGAGCTAATACGTGTCTGGGAGTGCACGTTCACCAGGGCATACCGGGTACGGCCCCGCTGACGGTGCGTGGGCAACCATGTGCTGTAGCCGTACTTCTTGTGGTATCGGACTCCTGAGGCCGTAAAGTGACCTACGCATTCCTCTCCGTGCACGTCGAAGCCGCCTAGGCCCTCCACGTTCCACTTCACCGCGACGTCCTGACTCAGAGCCTCCTGTTCGGTGGCGAAGTCAACCTCGACGATGAACGGGCCGCGCATATCCACGCTGAAGGGTACGCGCTGATCCCCCAGCACCAGCGGCTCCCCCAGCAGGTGCCTAGTCTCTTCGGGCTCCCCGTGGGACGTGCTGACGTGCTGGGCCAGCACCGGGAACTTCTCTGCCACAATCTCCATATCTGCAGGCCGGGCGTGATGGATTCGGCTCATGGCATCCGAGTACCAGTGCCGGCTCAACGCCTTCGTCCGGTGCAGAACCCCAGATTGTGTGGCATGCAGGATTCGCAAATAGGCAGTTTCGCGGGCATCGGTAATGACTGGTGCACCCCGGTCGGCAAAATCGTGATTGTCCTCGCTCGCGTCAACGAATCGCTGCGGAACGGTCAGGTCGCCGCCCGGGTTGCGTGCACACACCGACGCCATTCCCATGGAAATCTTCGGGTAGTAAGTCTCCCGTGCGGCATAGATCCTGCCGTTTCTCCACAAACCGGAGATTCCCAGGCCGAGTGATACTCGGAAGCCTATGTGCGACTCTGTCACGTACGGGGCTAGCAGTTCGAAATAGTCCGCAGAGAGGACGTCGTCGTCGTCGAGCCTGTAGGCGGCGAACAGTTCGGACTGCGCGGCCGCATCCTTGTGCTGCTCATCGAGGAACTGCTGAACCAGTGCGTGTGGAGGCAGAAAAGCATCGACGACGTCGTCTGCCGTATGCAATGCCAGGAAGTCATATCTCTGGGCAGCGCGCTGCAGACGCTCCTGGTACTCCTGCGGCAATGTGGGCGAATAGGAGACAATGTGCTGCACTGTGTGTCCCCGTGAGCGCGCCCGTTCCACTGCGTACCCGAGTTGCGGCAGAGACCACTCCAGAAGGATCTGGGTGCGGCGCTCAAGGCGATCGGCATCGTAGAGCCAGTCCAGATACTCCTGGCGGCTGCTGAAGAGGTCTAACCCGCCGGGTCGGGTCCTGGTGGCATTGAACCAGGCAGATCCGAACGCGTCGATGCTGAAACGCGTATGACCGAGGAAGAGTGTCATGGCTGCAGGGCTACAGGAGATCGAGCCCGCGTTGACGCTTCGCGGTGACGATGTCTTCTAGCAGGTGGAACTGATGCTCCCAGTCGATATCCATGGCTACGGACTGATCCATCTCATAGATATAAGGATTGGTTCCGACCCGGTCCCCCACCTCGCGCATGCGGGCGAACGGCATCAGGTACGCCGCATGGTTGATCTCGAACAGGGGGTCAATGTCCTGGCTGCGCGGCCATTTCTCCTGTGAGTCGTCATAGTTGAACGGCTTAGCGTCAGCATCCCACAAGAAAGCATGCAAGCGGGTGGCGGTGATCAGGCTGTCGTGCCCGGCAGCCTCGGCCTCGCGCCACGCGGCAATCAGCTCAGAGAAGGTTTTGGCGGTCACCAACGGGTGAGTCACATGCGTCATCAGCATGGTGCCCTCCTCCTGCAGCTCCGCGGCGTACTGGATGAACTTACTCATGGGGGTGGAAGAGTCGGCCAGCTCATCGGGGCGCTCATTGATCTCGATGGGCTTGTCGGTGGTGGCGGCGAACTTGCGGGTGAAGTCCATGACCACCGGGTCATTGGTGGAGACAATGATGTTGTCGATCTCAGGGACGTTGACCAGCTGCTGCAGCTTCAGCTCCAGCAGGCCTCCCTCGAATCCAGCGAACGGCCGGGTGTTCTTGTCCTTCACTCGCTCGCTACCCGCCCGGCAGGGCACGAGCGCGGTCACCGGGCTGCTGGACCAGCGCCGCACAGCTGGGGCCGTTTCAGGCTGAGGCTTTGCCTCGTGTCGATACTGGGTAAACAGCTGGTCTTGTTTCATCTGCCCGATCATCTCGACCAGATTCTCCGGGGTGTCCACACTGAAGGAATCATGTTCGACGACGCCGATCTGCACCTTCAGCCCGTTCTCCAGGAAACGGAGATGGTCGTGACCTTCCACGGCCTCCAGAGGGGTCTTTTCCAGCGCTGAGTACTCATCGAGCGCGCCCTTGCGGAAGGAAATGAGGTGGTATGCCTTGAGGAAGTCCGTCTTCCCCGACCGGGAGGGCGAGGGGATGTCCTCCCGGGAGAAGTACATAGCCTCTCCGACCCGGTTGGTGACGACCTTGAAGTCTGAGGGCGAGTTCACAGTGGTCGAGCGTGAGGCCAGCAGAGCGGTGGGGGCATCCGAGTCCAAGAGAGTTTCCACGCTGGACTGGATGTGCTCCGGGTTCAGCGCCGGCTCATCACCGTTGATCAGGCAGATCACGTCATAGTCCATGCCTGCGGAGGCTTCTGTGATGCGCTCGATGCCGGTGGTGTGCTCCGAGCTGGTCATGATAGCCCGGCCGCCGTAGGACTCAACGAGGGCTTTGATCTCCTCGGAATCGGTGGCGATGTAGACCTCGTCCACGATGGGCGACATCTGCACGCGACGCAGCACATGGATGACCATCGGCAAGCCGCAGATATCCGCCAGCGCCTTGCGAGGAAGGCGGGTGGACTCGAGACGGCTGGGCACCATCGCAATGACTTTATGGCCTCGGAACGCCATTGATCCCTCTACTTTCGTTGTGACTGGCCGGGCGCACGCGTCAGCGCAGCACCCCGGCCTCTTCCACGGCGCGGACATACTCATCAGGGGTCTGTGCCAGCACTTCAGCAGCACGTCCCTGCGCAGTCACAATACCGGTGCTCATCAGGGCCTTCATGAACTTGAACTCCCACTTCACATCATGGGAGATCACGATGTCGTTGATATGAGAGTAAGGGGCGAAGGTGTCGCCCTGCCGCCAGCCGGTGGTGAACATGGAGTTACCGGTGTAAAGGTCGGAATTGAAGACGCAGATCTCCGCCGGCTCAAACTGCAGCAGGTCATAGGCCATACGCTGGATTCCGAGCGATCCGCCGTGGAAACACAGGGAGAAGTCCTGCCGGTAGAACCGCAACCAGGGGAGGTTCCGGTGCGCGTGGGCCGCGTGGCTGAAGGGACGCGCGTTGACTACCTTCACCTCGCCGGCTTCGGCGGCGTCGGTGATCGATTCGAAGAGCGAGGTGAGGTCCTGGCCGGAGTAGTAGGTGATGTCGGTGCGGCTGCCCTGCGCCTCGCGATTCTCGGCGATGAACTCGGGCTGGTACCGGGGACGCACAATGACGTCGAATCCGTCAATGACCTCACCCAGACGATCTCCGGTCTCCGCGGGACCCACCAACGCTACGCGCTTGCCCTTGATGAGCTTAGACATGGTGTCATCGGCAGTCAGCGGCATGCGCTTGCGCGCTTTACGCGAGTACTTGATGTATGGCTCAGCATCTCCGGTCATCAGCACAGCATCCGCATGCATCTTCTGGATCTGCAGAGCCTCAAAGGGATCCTCTGAACCCCAGAACCGGGCGTCAGCAAGACCAGCGGCGGTCTCGGCGTCGTCGAGGTAAGTGTGGGCCTTCATCAGCTGGCGCAACTTGGTGGGGCTGTCCACCGGGCGTTTGCGCAGCTCGCCCGTGCGCTGTTCGGCGATCTGGGCGCGTAGTGCGAAGCCTGCGGCGAAGAACCTGGCGAACTGCAGCCTCGCGATCACCACTCCGAGGGCTGTGGGGTGGAGCCTGGAATCGATATTGGCCTGGGTCTGGAGACCTGCCACGAGCGTCTCGACCTGGTCGGGCTCGGGGTTGCCATCCCGCCAGAACAACTGGTCCAGTTGATCCCGCAAATCGGGGTCGTGATAGGGACTGGGGCTCTTTTTCTTGCGGGTTTCCAGGGTGCGGACGCTGCGCCAGATGCGCGCCCAGTCCATGGGACCGCGAGTACCAGCGTTGATGATGCCGGAGAGCGCCTTCATGTTCTTCGGGTCCCTTTCGAAGACCCGCTCGTAGTAGGTCATGGCCTTCTCGAACTTGGCCACGTCAGGGCGACGGTACAGTTCCGCCAGCTCCAGGAACCAGTTCTGCTGGGGGCGCTTAAGCACCGCCATCTCCATCAGCGGGAGGGCCTCGGCGACGTTTCCTGAAGCCACCAGAGCTGCACCGTATTCGTGCATGACGTAGGGATTTTCCGGGGCCAGATCATAAGCACGCTGGAAATGCTGGAGGGCCTCGGCGGAGTGTGCCGGCACCTTGCCCTTGGCCAGGCCCAGGATCCAGTCGTGAACCACGCCCTCCTGGGGCTCCTCGCTGAGCGTCTGCGCCAGAGCCAAGTGACGATGGGCCGTCTCGGGGTCCAGCTCCACGGCACGACGACGGAGCCGGACTGCTGCGGCCAGGTCGCCTTCGCCGGCTGCCCGGGCCGCTACCCGGTCCAGGAAGTCTGGGGTAGCAAATCCCTCACGGTCAGCTACATCCGCCAGCTCAACCTCGGTATGAGGAAGGTTGCTAAGAATGAGCAGAGGAAGGCTGCTCCCCTGACGGCGACTCTTGCCCTCCATCAGGGCCCTGGCACGAGGAACGAAGCCCTTGTTCCGGTTCACCGCTTCTCGGGCCAGGAGGATCTCACCCCCGGGGAAGCTACCAGCGGACGGTACCTTCCCCAGGACTTTGACACCGGCAGCGACGGCGCTCTTCTCAGCGCCTCGTACTGCCTTCTTGACGGTGGACGGGAGGCCTGCTGCCATGGGGATCTTCCTCAGTACTTGTGGTGCTCGGAGGCGGTGATCTTCTTCTCGGTGGAGCCCACGTGGACCTGTGCCTTGCGGACGTTGTCCACGTACTCCTTGAACTTGTCCGTGGTCAGGTCCACGGCGACGGCATCGAAGTGGGCCCATTCGGTGTTGCCGAGCTTCACGTGCTTCTCCACCATGCCTGCACCGGCAGCCACCGCCAGCGCAGAGGCCATCCAGCCGAAGTCGTGGCTGGAGTAACCGGGCACAATGCGCGGACCGGGCTTGGAGGCCTGCTGCTCGGCAAGCTGCGCGTAGTGACGGACCACACCGATGTTGGTGTGCTCATCCGGGGTGGGGTAGGCGGAGTTGCAGTGCAGCAGGTAGAGAGTGTCCTGCTTGGTAAAGGTCTCCAGCAGCCAGTCCTCGTAGGCCTTGTCCGTCATGCCGGTGGAGATCACCAGGGAACCGGTGTAGTTATTGGCCACATACTCCAGGTAGTCCTTCTTCCGGGAGATCGTGGAAGGAAGCTTCACCAGCGGAATATCCAGCTCGCTGGTCATCCACTCGAAGGAGGGCTTATCCAGCACGGAGGCGAACCACTTGATGCCCAGGTCCTTGGTGAGCTCGTCCAGGAAGAGGAAGCCCTCCTTGTCGAGTTCCAGCTGATGGCGGTAATCGCCGAAGGTGGTGCCAAAGGGGGACTTATAGGGGGCCGCAAGCTGCTCGGCGGTGTAGAAGTGGTCGACGTCGCGCTTCTGGACCTTGACCCAGTCGGCACCGGCGGCGTGTGCGGCGCGGACCAGTTTCTCTAGGCGATCGAGGTCACCGAAGTGATTGGTGGTGATCTCCGCGGTGATCTCCACGGTGGGGATCTCCAGCTCCTCGCCCTCATCGTCCACCACAGCAGGCTCAGAGACCTTGACGTGGAACTTCTCGTTCAGCGCCTCGGTGGTGAGGTCCGAGAACTCGTGGGTACCCACGTGGTGGACTTCGAGGTTGGAGTCCTCGAGCGCGTAGAGCGCGTTGCGCAGGATGTACTGTTGCAGCTCCACACCGGCCTTGCGGTGCGAGGTCAGCGCCGGGGTGTACTGCGTGTTGGCGGCACGGGCGTTTCCGGATTCTGGGGTGAAGTCGAAGCCGACCATGTAGACGGTCTGGTTCTTGCCCTTCACGTCGGCGACGGTCCGCGCGACCTCCAGGGCGGTGAGGAACATGACCTCCTCAATGGAGATCTCCTCCCGGGACTGGAAGCGGCTGAGCATGATGTCTTCTTCATCGTTGCTCAGGGGCTTATACGGCAGTTTGACGACTTCGTGGCCCTCGGCTTCGAAATCGATGGCGGTCAGGTATGCCTTGGAGCGCAGACCGTCGTCCTTGAGGGAGTCGGCGACCCATTCCTCGTGGAAGATGGTGATGTCTACGGGTTGGATTCGCTCGGCGTCGTTGATGCCGATCACGAGGTTTCCTTCGAAAACTCGTGGCGAGACGGAATCTGCGGAGGGGCCCTTACCTAGGATGACGATCGTGTCGGTGCTGTACGTCGACCCGATACTTGCGGCCAGGCTTGAGATAGCTTCCGTCGTAGGGTTCGTCATCTACCAATACCTCACAGTTGTGTTCGAGAGCGAGCGCGAGACCTGCCAGCAGATCCCAGGAGTAAGCCCCTACCGGGTTAATGAATCGTGTAAACCGCCCCGTGGCGACACCGAAGAGATTGTACACAGCCGCCCCGATAAGCCTTGACTGCGGCGTGGCGGCGATTCGCCGGACGAGGCCTTCAGATATTCCGGAGGAGAAGGCTGTAATACGAGACTGGGCGTAGGTCACCCTGTCTCCGGTAATAAGACGCTGTCCCAGGTCCGGGAGGGCGATCATACTCGCCACGTGATCAGCATCATAGAAGATGCTGACGGAGACCCCCCATTCCGGCAAACTTGAGGAGAAGTTCTCCGTTCCGTCAATGGGGTCCACGACGGCGGTCCAGCCCACAGGGTCTGCCTCAGCATCCCAGCTGCCTTCCTCCCCCACGAATGTGAGGTCCTCGAATTGAGCATCGAGGTACTCCGCCAAAGCCTGCTGCATCAGAAGGTCGGCTTTCGTGACGGGAGTGTCGTCTCCCTTGAGTGTCACATCGGTCCGCAGGGCGTCTAACCGCGGCACCAGTTCCATGATGACGCTGTATGCCCCTTCGAGGGTTCCCCTCGCCTGAATAGTCCGTTCCATCAGCGGCGAGTATACAGAGGGCACATTTGAGCAGCGTGGAGGCTTCACCCTCGGGTTGAGGGCCAGCGCTATTGTTAGAGGTATGTCATCCCGGCCCCGTGCGTCTGACGCACCACCCGCCCCAACGGCGTCTCCTGGGCTCACCCATGGATTGAACGATGCCTGTGACCGCTTTCTCCTGGAATCGGTAGTACCCCGCCTTGAGGAATGCAATGCGTGGGACAACGTGCTGGAGCCCTCAGAAATGCTGGCGCGAACCTCCAGGAATCGGAAGGTCACGCCCAAGCGAATGAGCTCCGGCCACTTTCTGTTCTTCCACTCCGGACGCGTGGTGGGGAGCTTCGAGCGCTCCATGAGCTCCTTGGCCAGCCACCAGGCCCGGCAGGCCTGCACGTCTCGGCAGATGATGCAGACCTATCTCAAGACCTCCGAGGTTCCGCAGCCAGAGCGGAAGATCCTGCACGTCAATGAAATGAGCGCTGCGGTCAGGTTTCTCGCGGCACGTGACGAACCCATGTACGTGCTTCCGGGCGCGCGCAGGACCTGGCGAAGCTCCCGCTCTCTGGTCCATTCAGAAGAGCAGCTGGTCCGGACCTGGGAGAAAATCGCTCTGGCCAGTGAAATCCTCCCTCCGCTTCATCAGCACGTGGTTCTTGAAAAGCCACAACCCGGGCTCGACCTTCGATTGTTCGTGATCGGAGAGAGAGTCGTAGGAACGCTGCTGCGCCTGCCTCTGTTCGTCGTCGGCAACGGACGCGACAGTATCTCCGCACTCTTCCAGGAGCTCCATGAGCTCCTCAGGCCCAACGAGTACCTCCGTCTGCCCTCGCAGGAACAGCTGGAGAACTACTTGCGCTGGACAATGCGAGCTGCCACCGACATTCCCCGTCCCGGCCAGGTGGTCCACCTCACCAGCACCCGCAATACCGGACCCGGGGCCTCTTTCACGGTAGAACTCGAAGGCCAGATCGACGGCGCTCTCGGGCAGCTGGCAGTCGATGCCATGTGGGCTTTTCCCGGCCTGAACGCTGCAGCGGTGGACATCCGCACCCCCGCGTTGGACTCCGCAGAAGGCGCAGTGGTGCTCGACGTGGACCCAGGGGCCGAAATCGCAGAATTCCGGTACCCGGTCCTGGGGCAGCGCCGCCGCGTAGCCGTACACATGATTGACCACATGGTGGAGGCCGCACGCTGATCTGGGGCGCTTGGTCTTGTTAGCTGGCGCTATCTAGTTTTATCCCCACCAGCAACATATTCGACCGCTGGTTCGATAACGAGGCACAAAACTGCCAGCAGAGTGAATACAGTAAGCCATGGTACGGATCCGGGGTACAGGGTGCCTGAGGTCGCGGCACCGGTCAGGTAGAAGGCGACAAACACCATCCATCCGACACCGGCCGCGGAATCTGGATCCTTAGCCGTCGGCGACTGCAATGCCCTAGTGACACGGCTGCTCACAACGGCGCCAATCGCCAGCATCGGGATGAAAATTGAATCCGATACAAAATGCCCGATGATGTCAATCAATACATCTTCATCTTCACCAGAGGCGAGGCCATGCATGATGGTCAATGCGTCAAGTGCGGCGAACAGCGAAAGTAACGCCAAGAAGATATCGGAGAAGAGACTCAGAACCGGAGTGCTACTGGCACCAGCATTGTTCCCCGCCATTAACCATCCCTGCACCTAGAACTGACTTTCACTCGTCATGGTAAGGGCCCGGCCGGAGCAGTTCAGTTCCGGCCGGGCCCTTACTACTAGGCTGACGCAGCTCAGTGGCTGGCCTGCACCTCCGCGTCCTTGTTCAGCTCGCGAATGAGCTTCTCACGGCGCCGGTCCTGGACTTCCTCCAGGCGGGCCTGGCGGCGTGCCCGGCGGCGCTTAGTGGGCCACGTGGCGATCAGCGTAATGATCGCTGCCAGCAGCACGAGTACCCCGATGGTGATGCCGGCATCCACCCAGAACTGCGCCGGGTAGAGGCGGATCAACGTGGAATCGGAGGCGAACTGCCAGTTGCCCTGCGGGAAGAAGATCTCGTGGAACTGGTTGAAGAACTGGTTCCAGTCCAGGATGGCCAGAACGGCGACGGCGGCAGCCATGCCGATGGTCACCCATGCCCCGGCGAACAGGGCACGTGCCACTCCCCCGGGCCGCCATGCCTTGATCATCCACATCAGGATCAGCGTCAGCAGCAGAAGCACCAGGCCGCCGAGCATGACGTACCACATCACCAGTTTCACGTCGGTCATGTGAGAGACCTCGTCCGTGGTGAACAGCGCCTCACCGCCGGGCGCGAGCTCGGCCAGATAGCGGGAGTTGGCGCCGTTGAAGAGGTAGTCCATCCCGTAGGAGCCGTAGAGGATACGGTCTGCCAGGCTGAACCCGAAGTCATCCTCCGGGAAGCCCGGACGGCGGTAGACACCCATGAGGAACGCGGGAGTTCCCACCAGACGCACCGCGGCGACGATCAGCAGCACCGGGAAGAAGATGGCCACCAGCACCTGCAGGAACCGCGAGATGCCGCGCTTGGACTTCGCGACCTCCTCATCGATGTCTGCATCAGTGATCTCCTCGTTCTCCCGGGGGTAGCCCGCAGGGGCCGCCGGGTAGTTCCCATAGGTGGCGGGCCCCTGCTCCGAGGACGCCGCGCCTCCGGACTTCTTCGCCTCCTTCTCGGCGCGCTTGCGCTCCTTGGCGGCTTTCTTCTCCGCCTTCTTCTGTTCCTTCTTCGACAGCGTCTGGGTGGGCTGTCCATGGACTGGCTGCGCGGCAGCCTGAGCGGAGGTGCCGGAGGCAGCGTCCGACGACGTCGTGCCTGCCCCGGTCACCGCTGCGGTGCCGACGGCGGTTGTCGCGGCGGTGCCGGCAGCGGGAGACACCCCGGAGAAACGCTCCTGGGCGGCGAGTTCCTCCGACAGCGAGCGGGTCCTCTGCTCTCCGGCAGCGGGCACCACCGTGGTCTCCTGCTCGTCAGCCGCACCTCGCGGACCGGGGGGCTGGGAGCCCGAAGCGGCGGGGGTGCCCATCACTGCGGGCCCCGTCCCCTCGTCTGCGCTGGGGGCAGAAGTTTCGCCATCGCTCTGACTGGTGACCGTCTCCCCCGAGCCGGAGCCGCTCGCGGCGGTCTGGGACTCTGCCGGCTGGGAAGCCTCGGGGCTGGGGCTACCGGGCTGGGCGGCATCGGTTGTGCTCGGCGACCCGGTGCCGGATGAGGCAGCGCCGGTCCCCTCAGACTGAGACACCGAAGCGGCGTCAGTGGCGGCGGTGCCGGCGTCGTCACTGGCGGCCTTCTGGCCGCCGGGGGTCAGATCGTGATCCTCAGGGAAGTCAGGTTCATCTGAGGCGAAGGCGCCGTAGTCCAGGCCCGATTCGAAGTCCTTCTCCTCATCGGTGCTCTCGCGGCGCGGCTGGTCAGGATTCTGGCTCATGGTTCACCTCTCGACACATCCACTTAACTTGCTTCCAGCCTATGGCCGGGCGCCGGATTTGAGCCGCAGCAGGGCCGGAGAGTCGGTGGTTTCTACGGACGGTTCCGCCCCTGAGCTGGGAGTCTGCTGGTGGTGGCCTGAACCACTCCTGGTGGCTTAGGCGGTGAGATGGTGGGTGCCGGCGTCGTACCTGTTCAGGTCCCCGGTCAGACCCGCCTGGTGGGCACGGCGGCCCAGAACCAGGGTGTAGGTCCAGAATGCCGCCAGCACCAGGGCGCCGATGGTGATCTTCAGCCAGTAGGGCAGGTTCGAGGGGGTGACAAAGCCCTCCACCAGTCCAGAGATGAACAGCACCACCGTCAGTCCCAGCACCACGGTGATCAGGCGCCGGGCCTCCTGCGCCAAGGACATCACGCGGGGCTTCTGCCCGGGAGCCACCCAGGAGTAGAAGATGCGCAGGCCGGCAGCGGCGGCGACGAACACCGCGGTCAGCTCCATCAGCCCGTGAGGGAGGATGTAGAGCCAGAAGTCGGCCATGCGCCCCTGCTCGGCCATGACCCCTCCGGCGACGCCCACGCCCTGGGCATTGAGCAGCAGGATGGCGATCGGCCAAATGCCTGTGACCCCGAAGGCCACGCAGTGGGCGGCAACCCAGGCGTTGTTGGTCCACACCTGCGCGGCGAAGGACGAGTTGGGGTGCTCCGAGTAATAGTTGACGAAGTCATGCTCGGCGTAGGCAATCCGCGCGGATTCGGGCATAAGCAGGTCAAGCTGCGGGTGGTGGTAGGCCCAGACTCCGGAGGCGACGCCCAGGGCAACGAAGGCCGCACCAATGATGACGGTCAGCCAGCGCAGCCGGTAGAAAGCCACCGGCAGCGTTTGGGTGAAGAACTGCCCCAGCGAGGTGAAGACGTTCTCCCCCGCGCCGGTCAGGTGGGCGCGGGCACGGGCAATGGTGGCAGAGAGCGACGCCGCCACCGGGGAGTCCTGCTCGACCGCTTGGATCATGGACAGATGCGTGGAGGCGCGCTGGTAGAGGTGCAGCAGCTCATCAGCCTCGTCAGCGTTGAGCCGGCGCCTGGCGGCCAGCTGGTGCAGGCGCTGCCACTGGGGCTGGTTCACCGCCGCGAAAGCCTCGATATCCATAGACGCTAGGCTACTCGGTATGCGCACTGTGGTGACCGGCGAAGCCGTAGAACTGGATCTTCCAGCCGTCTCTCCGCTGACCCGCGGCGCCGCCCTCCTGGTGGACCTGGTGGTCTACTGGGGCGCGCTGCTGGTGATCATGATCCTGCTCGGCTTCTTCGGCATCCCCCTGGGCCTGGACGAGGCCATGTCAACCGCGCTGCTGTTCCTCATCTTCTTCCTGTGCCTGATCGTGGCGCCGGTGACCGTGGAGACGCTCTCGCGGGGACGCTCCCTGGGCAAACTGATCTTCGGCATCCGTGTGGTCCGCGAGGATGGCGGAGCCATTCGCTTCCGGCATGCTCTGATCCGCGGACTCGTCTTCATCGGCGAGGTCTACTTCACCCTGGGACTGGGGGCCCTGCTGTTTGCCGTCTTCACCCGCCGCGGACAGCGACTGGGTGACCTGATGGCCGGTACGTTCGGCGTGCGGACGCGGCAGGCCAAGCACGAACCCCTGATGCTTCCTGTCCCCCAGCATCTGCGCTCCTGGGCAGAGATCGCCGACATCGGCCAGATTCCGGATCCCCTGGCCGCCCAGGTGGCCCGGCTGCTGCGGGTCTATGAGACCGGCGGCAAAGCCCGCAACGTGCCCGCACTGCTGGCTACGGCAGACCGGTTGGCCCGTGACGTGGGCCGCTACGCCACCCCTCCCGCACCGCCCTGCCTGCCCGCGGAGTTCTTGGCCGCGGTCATGGCCGCGCGGCGCAACCGCGAGTACCAGCGGCTCAGCGCCCAGCAGCAGCGGCAGTCGCGGCTCACGGCGCGCCTGCACGCCCTGCCGTACAGCTGACGCCGCCCACTGCCGATCGCCCTCGCGACCGCACGCCTCGACGGCGACGGCCCCGCACCGGGGACTGAATAGTCCGGTGCGGGGCCGTCGTCGTGCTGAGGGGTCTTACCCCTCGCGCTCAGCTCAGTAGCGGTAGTGGTCCGGCTTGTAGGGACCGGCCACGTCCACGCCCAGGTAGTCGGCCTGGTCCTTGGTCAGCTCGGAGAGCTCGGCGCCCAGAGCCTGAAGGTGCAGTCGCGCGACCTTCTCATCCAGCACCTTCGGCAGGGTGTAGACGTCCGAGGCATAAGCGTCCTCACCGGTGTAGCCGGACTTCCAGGACTTGGCGAACAGCTCGATCTGGGCGATGGTCTGGTTCGCGAAGGAGGAGCTCATCACAAAGCTGGGGTGCCCGGTGGCGTTGCCCAGGTTCAGCAGACGGCCCTCGGAGAGCACGATGATCGAGTGGCCCGCGGGGAAGACCCACTCGTGGACCTGAGGCTTGATCTCGATCTTCTGGATGCCCTCGGTGGCGGCCAGGCCGGCCATGTCGATCTCGTTGTCGAAGTGGCCCACATTGCCCACGATGGCCTTGTCCCGCATGCGAGACATCTGCTCGGCAGAGATGATGTCCTTGCCGCCGGTGGTGGTGATGAAAATATGGCCCTGCTCGATGACGTCGTCGAGCTTGGCCACCTGGTAGCCATCCATGGCTGCCTGCAGTGCATTGATGGGGTCAATCTCGGTGACGATCACCCGCGCACCCTGGCCGCGCAGCGCCTCCGCCGCGCCCTTGCCGACGTCGCCGTAGCCGCAGACCACGGCGACCTTGCCGCCGATGAGCACATCGGTGGCGCGCATAATGCCGTCGGGCAGGGAGTGGCGGATGCCGTACTTGTTGTCGAACTTGGACTTGGTGACCGAGTCGTTGACGTTGATCGCGGGGAACAGCAGGGCGTCCTGGCGGGCCAGCTGGTAGAGACGGTTCACACCGGTGGTGGTCTCTTCGGTGACGCCGCGCAGGTTCTCCGCCACTCCGGTCCAGCGCTGGGGGTTCTCGCTGAGGGACTTCCGAAGGGTCTCCAGGATGATCCGGTACTCCTCCGGATCATCCTCCTGAGCCGAGGGCACACCGCCGGCCGCCTCGAACTCCACACCCTTGTGCACCAGCAGCGTGGCGTCCCCGCCGTCGTCGAGGATCATGTTGGCGCCCTTGGAGGGATCCTCATCCGCACCGGGCCAGGCGAAGATCTGGGAGGCGGTCCACCAGTACTCCTCCAGGGTCTCGTTCTTCCAGGCGAAGACTGGCACGCCCTGGGGGTTCTCTGGAGTTCCCTGAGGGCCGACGACGACGGCGGCTGCCGCCTCATCCTGGGTCGAGAAGATATTGCAGCTGGCCCAGCGAACCTCTGCGCCCAGGGCGGTCAGGGTCTCGATGAGCACGGCGGTCTGCACCGTCATGTGCAGGGACCCGGCGATGCGGGCACCTGCCAGGGGCTGGGACTCCGCGTACTCCTCGCGCAGGGCCATCAGACCGGGCATCTCGTGCTCGGCCAGGCGGATCTGGTGCCGGCCTGCCTCGTGCAGGGAGATATCGGCGATCTTGTAGTCAAAGCTCATGCGGGGGTTTCCTCGGGAAGAAGGTTGGGGACGCCGTGTTCAATGCGGTAGCGGCGGGACTCATCGGCGGTGGCGATCAGCTCATCGCCTTCGCGCCGCAGCGGGCTGCCGGTGACGGGGCAGCGCAGTATGGTCAGGATCTCATCGGGCAGCAGAGTGCTGCCTTCGGGCGTGCTGGGCATAGGTCCCAGCCTATCGCGGGTGTGTGCTGTGCGGGACAGGAACTGAGGCGTCGGCGTCATTCGGCGTCACGCACCGCGCCGCCGTCGAAGCTACTCGCGGATCAGGCGCAGTTGCCGGCGCGAGATGCCCGGGTCGCCCGCGGGGGGCTCCAGGGGTGTGCGCGGGGCGCGGGGGGTGGACGGCTCCGCCTGCGGGTCGGTCACGATCGGACGGCGGGAACCGGGGGTGCCGGCGTCATGCGGTGCCGCCGCGCCGGAGTCGTCATAGGTGTGGGGCTGGCCGGTGTGGCGCGGGGCGCGCACGGCGTCAGCCAGGGCCAGGAGGTCGTCGTCGCCCTCGGCAGGGGTGGTGCCGCTGTAGTCCAGACGCAGCACCTCCCAGCCGCGGGGTGGGTTCACCCGGTCGGCGTGGTCGCTGCAGAGGTCGTAGGTATGGGGCTCCGAGTAGAGGCTGATGGGCCCGACCACAATGGTGGAGTCCTTATACGCGTAGGTCAGCGTCGCCGCGGCGGGGCGGTCGCAGCTGGTCTTGGTGCATCGTCGCTTGGAGTCCACGGTGAGCCAGCCTACCTAGGGGTCTGGGTTCTGGTGCGGAGGCGAGGCGGCCGTGTCCGTGACGCGAGGACGCGGATCGCCTTCGGCCGAGTCAAGACTTTGCCCCAGAGGGCGACGGGCGGGGACCGCCTAGGGCAGGTGCAGACGCAGGTGCTGAGCGTCCTGCTCAAAGGCCCCGAGCCGCCCCAGCGTGAACCGGCCGAATTCATCCTGGGTGCGGAAGCCCGCGTAGATCTCTGCTGGGCCGGCGTCGGTGATGAGCACGGCAAGGGGTTCTCCGTCTTCCTCCGCACCGGCTCCGGTCACCTCGGACCCGGTGAGCTCAGCAAGCTCTTCGGGATCCAGCACCACACTCGAACCGCTGGGCAGATCCACCTGAGCCTCATCACTGAGCTGCCCCTCGGCGTCCACGAGGCGGAACCTCACCTGAGCAATGGACCCCTCGGTGGGCGGGGTGAACAAGTGCAGCTCCGTCTCACCCAGGCTGGGCAGCACGGCGCCGTAGCCCGGGCCCAGGACGGGGGCGCCGGTGGTGACGCTGAAGTCCAGTGCCGGGGGCACCTCCTGGAGCAGAGCCAGGTCCTCATCGGTGTAGGGCAGCCCGGTGTCGGGATCGATGAGTTCGCCCTCGTAGGTCTCCAGCTGCTCCACCGCGGAAAGGGTCAGCGGCTCGCCCGTGCCGGCGCTGCGCACCGCGGCATAGGAGGGCTGGTCTGTGCGGACCACCACGGTGTAGAGCCCGGAGGGCATGCCCTCCAGGTCGATGACGTCCACCTCTCCCCCGTTGACGGTGAAGACGGCGGGGGTCTCCAGGGCGACTTGGCCGTCTGGGCCGAAGACCTGCAGCTCCACGGTGGTGGTCTCGGTGCCGGGAACGTGCAGCCACAGCTGGGCAGGGCTGCGCTCGGGCTCACCGGACTCACTGTCCGGCATGGGGACCGCGGTGAAGTGGTGGGCCTGTTCGGGCGTGCTGAGTCCGGGCAGGTACTCCACGCCCAGGCCGTTGGTGCCGGAGGCTCGGGCGCTCTGCAGCTGGGCAACCACCGGTGCTCCCGAGGCGGCGACGTCCACGGCCAGCTGCTCGCCGGTCTCCGCGAGGGCCGTGATGTTGACGGTGCGCACCGTCTCGGCAGGCACCAGCAGCGTGGTGGCCCCGGTCGCCCCGCGCTGCCCCTCGGCGTCGTAGGTGGTGATCTCCACGGTGGCGTCCTGCGCATAAGGATTGGACAGCGTCAGCAGGGAGGCGGCTCCGCTGCGGGTCTCTGCGGCGAGGAAGAGTTGGTGGCGCTGGGGTTGGAGGCATTCGGCCGAGGCCAGTCCGGCGATGGGCCCGGCCTCGGCGTGATAGGTCACCTGCCCGGCAGCCGGCGGGATGCCTCCCGGATGCGGGGACTGCAGCAGCACCGCGGGCGAATCCACCTCGGTGGCGCTCTGGGTGAGCAGCTCGCGTTCGGTCAGCGGAGTGCTGGAGGAAGGCGGCTCCTGCGCGTCGGGGGCCTCGGTGAGCTCCTCGGGCTCCCCCAGCCCGTCCTCCGTCAAGTCCATCCGCTGCACGTGCCCGTGTTCGCCCCCGGCATCGCTGAAGAGCAGCGCGGTGTATCCGGTGGAGGCCGTCTCATCGACGTCCCGGTAGTCCAGCAGACCCTCAGAGGTCACGCTCGCCGGCTGACGGGCCGGCGGCGGGCAGACCGTCATGCGAGGCGCCTCGGCCGCGGGCACCTGCACGCCGGGGGCCTCTGCGGTGGCGCGCACGCCGGCTAGCGCACCGGGGCGTTGGAAGTCCACGGCGGCCGAGACCGCACCCGCGCCGATGAGCGCAACAGCGGCGGCAAGGCCCAGTCCCCGGCCGGCGCGCGACCTGCTGCGCCCGGCGGCGGCCTGACGCTTCTGCGCGCGCTGGGGTCGTTTGTCGGCGCCGGCTGGGGCCTCGGGGGCATGGTCTGCGGCCCGCGGTGAGGTCTCGTGTGCGGGTGCGGCAAGATTCACCGCGGTGGTCTCGGGTTCGGTGTCCGTGCCGGCCGCAGCGGGTGGTCCCGCCGGTGCGGTGACTCCGCGGGAGTGCCTGCCCCGGCGTGCCCCCGTGGTCTTCCCGGCGTCGGCAGTCCCGATGTCACCGGTCTTGGCGGTGCCGGTCGTCGTCTTCCCTGCGGCAGCCTGAGTCGTCTCCTGGGTCTTCGCCGGCTTCGTGCCTTTGCGCTCGGCACGTTCGGCGGCCGCCTCAGCCTTCAGCTCCGCCCGGGCGCGGGCCGCCTCTTCCTTGGCGCGCAGCTTGGCGGCGCGCTCCTGCTCTTTGATGGCGCGACGACGCTCGCGGCGCTGCTCGCGAATGTACTTGGAGACCTTCTTGGCGCTCACAGGGGGCGTCCTTCCAGCTCGGCGGTGGACGCCACAGGCAGGATGCGCCAGGAGCGCGGCAGCGGCACCGCGATCAGCGCGACCAGCAGCAGGAAGGCCGCCACGCCGAAGAGGATCGGGTACTGGTAGGTGGAACGGTGCTCTACGGTCAGCTCGCCGCGCAGTCCGTCCTGTGCATCGAGCACCCCGTGCTCGCCGCTGAGGTGGAACATACGGGTCCAGGGCATCTGCTGGTGCCCGGTGCTGGTCTCCGTGGCGGCTCGCAGCGGCGTGCCGTCTAGCTCAGCGTGCCAGCCCCCGGCCCGCTCCGAGGCAAGCTCCAGGAAGTAATCCTGGTCCGGCTCCACGTCGAGGGGATCACCGTTGCTGTCGGTGATCCGGGACAGGTCGGTGCTGATGCGGCGGTCCTCGCTGGGCAGCAGGGCCACGATGTTGCGCTCAGCGTCCACGATCCGTGCCCAGGCGGTGGCAGCGCCGGCAAGTTCGGGGGCGGCGGCGGGCAGCGTATCGGGTGTGGCTGTGCGCCAGAGCAGCCCCCGGTCGGTGGAGCCCACGCTGACCATGCCTCCGGCGGTGTCCATGGCCTCTGCGAGGCTCGCGGAGGCAGGCTCCTCCAGCAGCACGTAGCCGATGCCGAGCTCCGCCATCATCTCCGGGATTCCTTCGGCGCCGGGGGTCAGCAGGGCCGCGGTCAGGTCGGCCAGCCGCTGCTCCGAGAGCGAGAGGTCATCCAGTGTGCGCGCATCCGGATCCCCGGACAGGCCCAGTGTCTGGGAGAGTCCGGCGTGGGAGGCCCACCGTGGCAGGTCCACGGTGTCGATCGCGGTGCGGTCCTTGTCCAGGGTGCGCCCGCGGGCCGAGGCCAGCTCCGCGGTGACCCCGTGGTCCCCGGCGCTGAGGACCAGGGTGCGCAGTTGGGCCGGGCCGGTGCCCTGGTCCGCGGCGGTGGCCGGCAGGCCGCGCACGGAACCACGCTCGATGAGGGTCTGCTGCGGGTTGACGGCGGTCAACGGCTGATCGCTCAGGTCTGCGCTGGGCGTCAGCCGGGGCACGGCCCAGAAGACTGCCGAGGCCGCCAGGGAAAGCACTAGTAGGGTCACCGCCACGGAGCTGACGAGGCCACCCAGCTTCTGCCAGGTGCGGCCGATGGAGTCGATGCCGCTCAGCGCCGCGGCGATCAGCGCCAGGGCTGCGGCAGAGACCAGTGGCCCGTTGTAGGCCGGGACAAGCTGACCGGCGGCAGCGCCCACGGCGAACTCCGTGACCACAGCGGAGATAACCAGGACGACGACGGCCACGAGTCCTGCCACCGCCGGGGTGCGGCGGCCGCGGGTCGCCAGAATGCCCAGCAGTGCCAGCAGCACCAGAGGTCCGCCCACCAGCAGGGCTGCGCGTACGGCCCAGAGATCATCGGCGAAGAGGCTGGGCAGCCAGCTGGCGGCCGATCCGTCAGCGGCGGGCAGTCCGGCGGCGGGGTCAAACGCCACGGAGAAGCCCAGCAGCTGCTGCCACACCGGAGCCGGTGCGCCCGCCTGGGCGGTGCTGACCACCACCCCGGGTTCGGCCAGCAGGGTGGCGATCATGTTTCCGGAATTGTCCAGGGATGAGGCCATCATGGGCGCAAACAGCGCCAGTGAGGGCAGCGGCAACAGCCAGAGAATGCGACCCGGGCGGCCCATGACCACCGAGCCCACCAGGCACAGCAGCACGACCACGGGCAGCAGCACCGGCGCCGAGGCGGTGATGAGCACCAGCAGAAGTGCGGCCGCCGCAGCGTGCTCCCAGCCGGCGGCCAGGCGGATGGAGGCCACCCGGCGCGGTGACTCCGGGTCGGCCTCGACCCGGGTGCGGCGGCGGGCCGCCAGGGCACGGGTCACCGCGACCACGGCCACCGGCAGCAGGATGTGAGCCAGCACGGGCCCCAGGCGTCCCTGGCCGATGCTGGTGTGGAAGGCCGGAAGCAGGGCCCAGAGCAGGCCCGCGAGAACTCGGTGCCATCCCTTGGAGGTCCAGGAGCCGGCAGCCCACCACGCGGTGGCGGCGCTGAGCGGCAGCGAGAGGATCGTGATCCACAGCAGCAGAGCCGAGACGTGGGTGACGGAGAAGACGCTCAGCAGCATCAGCACCAGGTTGAACGGGTCCGCGGCGGCGCGTTCGCCCAGGGTGTCGGGAGCGATGAAGCTGATGGAGTTCGTGAACAGCTCCGCCAGCGAGGGCGAGACGGGTAGTGCCGCGCCCCCGCCCAGTGCCGGGGCGGTGAGGAGATCGCGGAAGCCCAGCAGGCTGACCCCGCCCAGGCCCACGAGCATGAGGAAGAGGCCGAGTCGGTCCTCGGAGCGGCGGGCAGGCATCTGGTCGAACTCGCCGTCGGAGGAGCCTACGGTCAGCAGCGCTTCCTCGTCCCGGTCGCGGCTGGCCTCGGCTCCGGGGCTCAGGCGTTCCAGACCGACCGTCTCGGCGGTCAGGTCCTTCTGCCGCTGCTGGCGAATCCGCTCGCGGGTCAGGATGAGGTCTCGGTGGGCGGCACGGCCTGCGCTGAGGGTTGCTCGTTCATCCTTGATGCGTTTGCTGCGCAGCAGGCGGGCCAGCGCGGCTCCTCGCCCGATCTTCTCGTGCTTGCGCGCCGCGCCCAGCGCCGCGAGGTTCAGCAGGGCCCGCACCGCGGCGGCGAACTGGGCCGCACCGGCGTCGGGGGCTTTGATGGCCGTGAGGGCCAGGAGGCGCAGCAGCGCGAGGAACCACTCGCCCAGCCACAGCACCGGCACGGCGAGCGGCCGGGCCTGGCCCAGGCGGCTGCGGATTTGACCGATGCGCTGCTCGGTGGGCAGGTACAGAGCTCCACCGAAACGGTGGATGGCTTCCCGCCGCGGAGGGTCTTCGCGGAAGATGCAGGATTCGGGAGCGATGACGATCTCCGCGCCGACCTCCCGGGCGCGCCGGCAGAACTGCGCCGCGGCATAGTCACCGCTGAGGCTCGGGTCGAAGCCGCCCAGGTCGCCGAACAGCGGGGCGTGGACGAGCATTCCGTGGGCCGAGACCGCGGGCACCGCGTCGCGGCCGTCGTACTGGCCCTGGTCCAGCTCCTTGGGCTCGGTCAGCGACAGCACCTCGCCCGTGGGTCCGGGGTAGAGGCCCACATTGACCAGGCGTGCGTCGACGTCGTCGGCACCCTCAACGGAATGCAGCTGCTTAGCTCCGACGATCTCGATGGCACCGTGGGTGGCCTCGTCCTTCACGGTGAAGAGCCGGTCCTCCAGCCGCTCCAGGGCGTCCAGGGCGGGCACCGCTCCGGCGGGGAGGATCCACAGCCACTGGTACCGCGGAGTGAAGCCCTCCGGAAGCTGCCGCTCCAGGCTCCGCCACAGGTGCGTAGTGGTCACACCCGAAGGTCCTGAGGTGGCGGTCTGCTTGGCGTGACGCTTATTGCTCAGCAGTCCGGATCGCAGGGACCGAGACAGGTCCTGCGGGCCCGAGTAGCTGGGCGCCGTGAGTTCAATGATGGTGTCTGGGGCCCGAGTCTGAGCCTCAAGGGCGGCGCGGGCCGCAGACGTTAAACCGCCGCCGTCGTGCAGGACGACAGCGGCGATGTGGAGCTCGGCGACGGTACTGATCAGAGCGCTCGCTTCCGAAGCTTGCGGCGTTCCCGCTCCGAGAGACCTCCCCAAATACCAAACTTCTCGTCATTGGCCAGCGCGTAGTCCAGGCATTCCTGCTTGACGTTGCAGGCGGCGCAGACCTTCTTGGCATCGCGGGTGGAGCCGCCCTTCTCAGGGAAGAATGCTTCCGGGTCGGTCTGGGCGCACAGCGCATCCACCTGCCAGGCGAGCTCGCCCTCGACCTGTTCGGCGGGAATGAGGGTGGGGATGCCCAGCCACACGTTGTCCTGCTCTTGGCCGGGCGTGGGCTGGGACTCGGTGCGTCGCGAGGGCGCCTCGGTGAGCGCCGTGACCTCGGCGGCGCCCTGGACGGGTGCCTCAGCGCCGGCCTCGGCGTTCTTCTCGGCGGCCTCGTGGGCGGCCAGGAATGCAGTGGCCTGGTCCTCCAGAGAGAGACCGTGCTCAAGCCGGTCGGCGGCGGCCGGGTCAGCCGGATCCACGAACCAGTCGGTGGGGACGTCGAGTCCGCTCCGTCTGGTCGGTGCCTCCTGCTCTGGGCTCTGCTGGTTGAGCTTGAGGTTCCCCTCGCTCAGCCGCTGTGCCTTCCCCATGGATTGGGCCTCCCCCGAATCGGTTCTCGTATTGACGCGTCACGCTGCGTTCTTTGGTGGGTTAGTGGGATGATGGCGGCTGTGGCCGTGAGGCTTCAGGCCGCCGTGCTGCCTCTAATTACACTGGCGTAAGTAACCATTCGTCAAGTGGTGCTGACCCTTCGACGACGGCCCGGGCGTGTCGTCGTCGACCCTGAATTTTCCCTGTATTCGCCCCGATTGGAGACTGCTGATGAGCCCTCTGTCCCTGGGATCCGGTGCCGCCAGTGTGCCCACTGAATTCGGCCAGCTGCTCGAGGTGCTGGGCTCCCGCCCGCAGCCGGCACTGGTCTGGTACGACGGGCGCCCCGCGCCCTCCGGAGCGCCCTCGGGTGAGCGCGTGGAGCTCTCCGGCAGGGTTCTGCAGAACTGGGCGGTGAAGCTCATCGGGCTGTTCGAGGCCGAGCAGGACCTGCAGCCCGGGGACGAGGTCCTGGTGGACATGACCCCGCACTGGAAGGCCGCCGCGGTGCTGCTGGCGGTCGGGGCAATGGGCGCCCGGGTACGCGTGGAACCCCAGGCCAGCGCCGAGGTCGCACGGCGGGATGAGCTCGGCGGCCACGCCTCCGGCGCAGGAGACGCCCACGGGGGCCAGAAGCCTCTCGTGGACGAGGACGGTGCGCCCGTGCTGCCTCAGTCGGGGTCGGCCGTCCTGGTGGTCACCGACCGCCCCGAGGCCTGGCTGGACTCCGAGGCCCTGGCGGACGCGGAGCTGGCGGCCGTCTCCCCCGGGATGCTCGATGCCTCCTTCGAGGAGGCTACGGGACATGCGCTGCCGGCGTGGGTGCTGGATGTCTCCGCGGAGGTCCGTCAGCACCCCGATCAGCTCACGGTACGGCTGCCCGAGGTGCTGCTGCCGGAGCTGTCCGTGGAGCCAGCCAACCCGCTGGTGATCTCCGGCTGGGGGCAGGACACCGCTGAGGCCATGGTGGGCGCCTGGGCGCGCGGAGGCGTCGTCGTGCTCTTTGCCGGTGAACCCCGCGGCGAGGTGTGGGAGCAGATGCTGCGCAACGAGGGCCTCGCCTAGCGCGTCCCTCACCGCCTGCCGGTGAGCAGCCGTTAACTGCGGGGATCGCCCTCGGTGGAGCTCGATGCGGGCGCCTGCGGGGCGCTGCTCTGCCCGGACCCGGCCTTCGGGGCCGCCAGGTCCACGTCACCGATCATGTGCGGCGGCTCCTGGGAGCCGGTCACCTCGGCGGAGCGGGCGGTCTCCTCGTCTCCGGTGAAGACCCAGAATTTGTACGCCACGAACCGGAAGCACATGGCGAGGATCATGCCCACGATGCTGCCGGAGATGAAGGAGGCGCGTGCCGAGGTCAGCCCCAGCACGTAGAACGAGAACGCCACGCAACCGGACTGGATGCCCAGGCCGATGACGTTCATGATCACGAACATCACCAGCTCGCGGCTGCGCGTCTTGGTGCGGCGGTGCCGGAAGGTCCAGTAGCGGTTGCCCATCCAGGAGAACAGGGTGGCCAGGGCCACAGCAATCGCCTTGGCCTTGACGTGGGAATCGTCCATGGGACCGGAGATCAGCCAGAGGAAGATCGCGGAGTCGATGACGAACGCTACACCCCCCACCACGCCGAATTTCGCGACCTCCCGCCACAGCAGGCGGACCAGGGTGGTGGCCTTGTTCCAGAGGGTCAGGATCATCGAGTAGGTGCTTCTTTCTGCTGAACTGCCGGCCGCGCAGCATCCGCGGCGGCGGCGATGAAAAGTTGTGCTGGGCCTTCGGCGGAGAACGTCACGTCCTCCCCCGGGCGCAGGAACACCGAGTCGCCGGCGGCGAGCCTCATCTCGCCCACGCTGTCGGTGGAAGCGGTCATGGCGCCCGAGACGACGACGGCGATCGACGGGGTCTGGGCCGTGAACGGGTGGGTGCCGCCCTGGGTCCCCAGGTCGCGGCGATGGAGCTGGAACTCCTCCACCGGGGGCCGGTAGAGGTAGTGGCCGGGTGCGATCTCCTGGGGCTCGCACCGCGGCAGGGGCAGCACATGGGTCTCGGCCACGCTGAGCAGCTCCGCGACGTCAATGCGCTTGGGCGTCAGTCCACCGCGCAGGACGTTGTTGGAGTTTGCCATGATCTCCACGCCAACGCCGGCGAGGTAGGCGTGAAGGTTGCCCGCGGGCAGGAACAGCGCCTCGCCGGGCGCCAGGTCAACACGGTTGAGCATGAGGGCCACGAACAGTCCCGGGTCTCCGGGGAAGAACTCGGTGATGCGCGCCAGGGTGTCCGGCAGTGTCCCGGAGACCACGGCGATACCGGTAGTGGTCACGGTCTCCGGCTCCTGATCGGCCTCACCGGCCAGGTGCTCGGCCAGCAGCCTGGCCGCAGTCGCCGCGTCCTCGGCGGCGGTGGTCAGCGTCCAGTCCAGGGCGGCGGCGTAGTCCTCCTCGCGGATGTGCTGCAGCAGCTGATCCAGGAAGTCCAGCGCCCGCGGATGCGGCACCAACGGGCCGCGCAGGGCGGTGAGGTCGGCATGGGCCTGGGCGTGAGGACGGAAGCCGCACAGGGCGGAGAACTCCGTGATCGCCACGATGAGCTCTGGTTTGTGGTTGGCGTCCACGTAGTTACGCTCGGGAGCATCGGCGGCCAGGCCCGCGGCATTCTCGGCGGCGAATCCCGCCTCCGCATGCTCCTTGGTGGGATGCGCCTGAATGGAGAGCGGACGTTCCGCGGCAAGGATCTTCAGCAGGAAAGGAAGCTCCCCGTCAAGCAGGGTTTCCAGGTCGACTGCGGCGTCGTCGTCGCTCAGCAGGACCTTCGAGGGTGCCGTGGGGTGGGCGCCCATCCAGATCTCGGCCCGAGGGGACGGCGACGGCGCCCAGTCGAAGAGCTCGCTGAACGCAGTCGTGGATCCCCAGGCGTAATCGCGCACGGAGTTGATCATCCTGAACACTGCAGAAACCCTACCAGCGCTTGCCTATGATTCCGGGGGTTTGGGGCGGCTTCCGGTTGTGATCTTGGACTACGCCCACGGGCCCGCTCAGGCCGGGGCGCAGCCGCCGTTGGTGCTGGCCGCCTCCAGCAGGATGGGGTTCTCCGGCAGGTACTCTCCGCGAGCCTGGGCCTCGTCGTAGACCTGGACCAGGTACTCCTCCGTCAACGGGGATCCGTCGGGCTGAGTCGGGACCGAGGGCTCCTCCACTGCGGCCTCGTCACCGGCGACCGCTTCGTCGCTGTGCTCAGGGGTCGGCCCGGGAGCAGAGCCGGAGCTTCCGCCGTCGGTGCCGCTGCCGCCATCCGCACTGCCGGAGTCGCCCTCCGGTGCGGGATCTGCGGGAGCGGAGGCCTCGTCGTCGGACTCCTCCTCGCCCCCGCCCTCGGCGGCCATCAACTGGTCCACACGGGCGTGGATCTGGTCAAAGTCCGGGTAGGTGGAGAACAGGTCCCCGGAGCTGCCGAAGTCGGGAGCACCGAGCACCAGCCGCTGGGGTTCGTTCTGCTGGGCCTGGACCGCGAGGTCGAGCAGGGAGCCCAGCTGCGACTGGGGCAGGTTGGTCTCCACGAGGTTCTCCCCGGCCTGCATGATCTCGGTGAACCGGGTCAGCAGGGTCTGGGGACTGAACTGGGAGACCATGGCCTGCTGGATGCACTGCTGGCGCTGGATACGGTTGTAGTCCGAGCTCCACTCGCGGGACCGTGCGAAGCCCAGGGCCTCCTGACCGTTGAAGGTGTAAGTGCCCGGCTCCCACCAGGCCCAGCCCCACGTGCCGTCGGGACGGTGCCCGCGGTGGGGCACCCAGCCGTCGGACTGGACGGTGACCCCGCCCATGGCATCGATGAGCTGCTCGAAGCCGGCCATATCGATCATCACGTAGCCGTCCACGGGTAAGTCCAGGGTGCCGGAGACGGCGTCCATCATCGCCTCGGCACCGGGATCGGCTGCCTCCGGGTAGAGGTGGGAGTAGTTGTTGGTGACCTCGGTGTAGAGGAAATTGATGATGCAGTCGTTGCCGCAGTTGAAGCCCTCGGGGTAGACCTCCCGCATGGGCGAATCCTCGGAGAAGCGGGCGTTCTGGAAGTTGCGCGGGATCGAGAAGATGATGGTCTCCGCGGTCTCAGCGTTGACGCTGACCACATGGATGGAGTCGGGGCGCACGCCCTCGCGCCCCTCCCCCGCATCGGCACCCATGAGCAGGAAGTTGTAGCGCCCGTCGGTCGCATCGATGGCCGGGCCCGCGCTGAAGATTCCGGCCAGCGCGTGGCGGGACTGGTTGAGCACGTGGGCTCCGTAGGCCAGACCGCCGGAGGTGATGACCATCAGCACCACCATCACGACCCCGAGGATGGGGCGCAGTCCGGGGGCCAGTTTCGCGAAGCGCACCAGGCGGGCGGTGTCCAGCCAGAGGAAGAGCCAGCCGAGGGCCAGCAGCACCAGAATCACGCTGCCCAGCCACATGATGAACGGCTGGGTGAGCGCGGAGAGCAGTACTCCGCGCATGGTGAGGTACATGAGCACGCCCAGCAGCAGGGTCAACCAGCAGCCCACGGTCACGGCCAGGGCCGCCCGTCCGATGCGGCGGGAACCGGCGGTGATCTGTGCCCCGCCGGGGAGGAACGTGGTCAGCGCGGTGAGGATGACCGCTCGCCGGGTCCGCTCCGTGTCGCTGGCCAGAGCCGGGTTGCGGACGACGTCCTGCTGACTGTCGAACCGGTGGTAGGTGATGTTCGGCTGATTCACGGGCGGTTCAGGCGACGTCGTCGTGTTCCGCCGAGGTGCGGCCCGGGGTCGCGTGAGCAGGTGCGGGACGGTAGCTACTCAGCTGCGCTGCCTCAGTACGCAGAGCCTCGCCCTTGGCGTGGGCCGACGCCGCCAGCTCGGCCTGGAAGTCCACGAGTTTGGTCTGCAGGGCGGCGGCGAGCTCGTCGCTGCCGGTGGAGAGGATTCGTGCGGCCAGCAGGCCGGCGTTGCGTGCACCGCCCACCGATACGGTGGCCACCGGAACCCCGGCGGGCATCTGCACGATGGACAGGAGGGAATCCATGCCGTCGAGGTGCTTCAGCGGCACGGGCACGCCGATGACGGGAAGCGGGGTCACCGAGGCCAGCATGCCGGGCAGGTGGGCCGCTCCCCCGGCACCGGCGATGATGACCTTCAGGCCGCGCGTGTGCGCCTGTTTGCCGTAGTCGATCATCTCTTGGGCCATCCGGTGAGCGGAGACCACATCGGCTTCAAAGGGGATCCCGAACTCCTCGAGGGCCTCAGCGGCGAGCTTCATGGTGGGCCAGTCGGAGTTGGAGCCCATCACGAGCCCCACCAGCGGTCCGCCGCTCGGGTTGCCGGCGGCCGGGCTGGTGGGCGATTCGAGGCCCTGGTCCAGGGTGTTCTGGGTGCTCACGCGGTGGGCTCCTTGCTGGTGGCGTCGGTGGGAGCGCTGCCGGTCTCGGGGCCCTCCACGATGATGCGGGCGGTTTCGGCGGCGGCTTTGCGGCTGCGCTCCAGACGGGTGCGGGCGGCGTCGAAGTCCTCGTGGGGCCGGGAGGTCTGGGAGAGGATGTTCACGTGGCCGATCTTCCGGCCAGGACGCGGCTCCTTACCGTAGAGGTGGATCTTCGAATGCGGAGAGCGGCGCATCGCGGCGGGCACCGCGGAGTGCAGATCCTGGTTGGCCCCGCCGAGGAGGTTCTTCATCACCACGTAACCCCCCGCGCCGCCGGTGACCGCGGTGGAGCCCAGCGGGAGGTTCAGGACCGCACGCAGGTGCTGTTCGAACTGGCTGGTCACGGAGCCGTCCATGGTCCAGTGCCCGGAGTTGTGGGGGCGCATGGCTAGCTCATTGACGTAGATGCCGGGGGTCACGTCGGCCCCGGCGGTCTCTGAGATCTCAAAGAGCTCGACCGCGAGCATGCCCGTGACTCCGAGCTTTTCGGCGATGGTGCGCGCAATCCGTTCGGCCTCGGCCAGGTGAGCGGGGCTGGTGCGCGGTGCCGGTGCGATCACCTCGTCGCACACTCCGTTGGTCTGGGTGGATTCGACCACGGGGTAGGCGGCGATCTCGCCGCTGCGACGGCGGGCGACCTGCGCGGAGAGCTCGCGGGTGTACGGGACCTTCTGTTCGGCGAGCAGGCCGGTCTGCTGCTCAGCGGCGCGAGTCAGCCAGTCGGCGACCTCTGCGCTGGAGGAGGCGGTGGCGGCGTCGTCGATAATCATCACGCCCTTGCCGTCGTAGCCGCCGCGTGGGGTCTTCAGGACCACGGGCCATCCGGCGGAGTTTCCGAAGCTGACGAGGTCCTGCGTGCTGTGCACTTCGGTCCACAGGGGGTTGGGCAGGCCGAGCTCGGCCACGGCGCGGCGCATGGCCAGCTTGTCCTGGGCGTAGAGCAGCGCTTCGGGGCCCGGGTTCATGGTGATGCCGGCGTCGGCGAGCGCGGTGAGCACCTCGGAGGGAACGTGCTCGTGGTCGAAGGTGACGGCGTCGAGCCCCTCGGTGAAGGCAAGCACATCGGAGACGCTGCGGTAGTCCCCAATGGTGGTGGCGGGGATGACCTGGGCGGCGGAGGCGGCGGGGCTGCCGGCCAGTAGATGAAGGTCGATTCCCAGCTCGACGGCGGCTGGGGCCATCATGCGAGCAAGCTGCCCGTCTCCGAGAACACCGACCCTGGGTGCTGTGCCGTCAGTTCTGCGCGCGCTCTGGGTTCCACTCACAGTCCCCCATTATGCGCGCTGTTGGCTCCTGGGAACGATGCGCAACACCGGCGGGTGAGGAGCGCGCCCCTCAATTGGCCCGGCCTACCGCGGCGTTCTGCGGAAGAAGGGGCGGGGCCTCAGCGCGGTGAGCTGGCCTTCTTCACGTGGCCGGCGGCGATAAAACTGAAGACAGCAAAGGCCAGCATCGCTGACTGCAGGATCGCGAAGACCTGCCCCACCAGGTTGGTGGCGCTCAGCGCCAGGTAGATACCGGCAATGCCTACCACGCTGAAGCAGATGCTGATGAAGAGGATGTGCCCAAAGCTGGTTCTCTCCCCGTAAAAGCGCCGAACCCACCGCGGGGGCGTTCTCCCCGCTGCGGGGTCGGTGTCATCATGCGTCTGCGCCATCACGGGCAACCTATCGGCCAGGCCGCCACGGGCTCAACTTTCGTAGTCCAAGAGTTCCCCGCTGGTGATCACTCACACAGCGGAAGTCGCCTGACCCTTAAGGCTTCCCCTTGAAGGAGGGGAAGTCCCGTCGATTAGGTGACGGTCGACAAGATTCTTCGAGTTCACGAGCTTACGGAAGACCAACGGGCAGAATGTAGCTATGACGAGCTCGCGCCTCAACAATGACTCAGACGAAACGACCAAAGCGTCTAGGCCACCCGCTGACACGGCGATCGCCCAGGAGGTTGGCGAGGTCATTACGCATATGCTCGGCGATGGCAGATCCGTGATCGATCCTGAGGCGACGATTTGGACCGCGGAAGCGGCTGCGGATCTGCAAGCCAGAGTCGGCGGCAACCCCATCGTCGGCACGGGCATAACCAGTGGGAAAAGCTCGACCTTCAACTCGAGGGGGCTTCCCGGGAGGTGGTGCTCCTTGCCGCCGAACTTGTCTTCTTGCGAGAGCATCCGGTGCGGTCAGCCCGCCCTGAAACTCGGTTGGAGCATGTCAACCGGGTTCTCGCTCATTCTGACTCTCCTTTGGAGATCCCCGAGTCGATGTCAGCATGGTTGGCTCGTCCGACCGGGACTGCTGGTTTTGAACCAGGGGCATGGTACAACGGCGCGATGTGGCGACACCTCATCTGGGCATCGACATTCGTCCAGTACTGGAATGATCTGCCGGAGGTCGAGCGTGAGGCAGCGCGCACCGACCCGTGGGAGTTACAACGCGTGATGCTCGCTTCGGGGGACGACCGCTCTGACATCCGTAACGCGATACAGTTCCTGGCCCGCCCATACGCGTTCGAACCGATCTCCTCGTCGAAGATGAAGACCCAGATCCGCGACAGTCTTGCGGACCGCATCCGGGGTGGGACTGGCAACACCCCTGACGCGATAGACCGCGATCTGTTCGCGATCCGTGCAGCATTGGCTCCGGAAATCGAAGGGCCGTTCAATTTCTGGTCTCCCGGAATTGCGGAACTTTGGGGCTCGACTGAGCCCGAGTCGGCCTCCACAGTTGTTGAGACTGCACAAGTGCCTGAACCACGCCCCCGGCACTACTGGCTCTACTCCCCAGGCTCGCAAGCCTCAGAATGGGAGGAGTTCTCCGCCAGCGGAGTCATGGCGATCGGATGGGACCAGCTCGATGACCTTGCAACGTATCCGAGTCGGAAGGCCATACGGCAGGCTCTCGATGTCGACGGGACCGGCGGGTCGATGAAGAACGCGGTTCTTGCGTTGTGGCAGTTCCAGAATGAGGTCGCGGTGGGCGACATTGTCTACGCTAAACGCGGTCGGAGAGAGATCGTCGGGCGAGGGGAGGTCACCTCCGATGCTCGATTCGAGCCAGATCGTGCGTCATTCCGGCACATCCGGTCAGTGAAGTGGACGCACACGGGGACGTGGGAGCACCCGGGGGACGCCGCGACCAAGACGCTCACCAATATCACGGCCTATCACGACTACGTCGCGCAGCTTGAGGAGCTGGTTGCAGGCGAGGTCGAGCTAGAGCTACCTCTCCAGGCAACGCCGCTTCCGACCTACGACCGAGCGGCCTTTCTCAAGGAGGTTTACCTGTCTGAGGAGCGCTACGAACGACTGCGCTCCCTGCTGGCCCGCAAGAAAAACGTTATCCTCGCTGGACCGCCCGGTGTGGGGAAGACTTTTGCCGCTAAGCGTTTGGCCTACTCCATCATGGGTGTCAAAGACCCAAGTCGGGTCCAGATGGTCCAGTTCCATCAGAGCTACTCCTACGAAGACTTCATGATGGGATACCGGCCCACCGAAGCGGGCGGTTTCACCCTTGCTGAGGGACCGTTCTATCGCTTCTGCGAAGCGGCCCGCGCTGACGACGATGACCGGCCGTACTTCTTCATTATCGACGAGATTAACCGCGGCAATATCTCAAAAATCTTCGGTGAATTACTCATGCTCATCGAAGCCGGGAAACGCGAACAAGCGTTGCGCCTCCTCTATAAGAACGAGGACTTCTCTGTCCCTGCCAACGTTCACATCATTGGCATGATGAACACCGCGGACCGCAGTCTGGCAGTACTTGACTATGCGCTGCGTCGACGTTTTGGGTTCTTCGAGATGGCCCCCGGCTTTGACTCATCCGGGTTCGCCCAATGGCAGCAAGATGCTGGGAGTCCCATACTAGATCGTCTCGTTGAGGTAGTCATCAACCTCAACGAGACGATTGCCAAGGACCCAGCGCTTGGGCAGGGTTTCGCCATCGGGCACAGCTATCTCTCTAGCCCTCCTGGGGATGAAGAAGATATCTGGTTGACCTCCGTCGTCGAAGACGAGCTCATTCCCCTGCTCGATGAATACTGGTTCGACGAACCGGCCAAGGCCGAGGAATGGGCAGAGAAGCTCCGAGCCGCCGTCGCATGACTTCGCTGTCCATCCCCATCCGCAATGTGTATGTGATGATGGCCTACGCGTTCAGGGCGATACGCAGTGACAGCCATGACCGCATCGCTTCGGAGCGCTTCGAGCACCTTCACGACCTGCTCGCGGAAATCCTCCTGCTTGGTGTCGGGGCACAGGTCAAGCGTGGGCTTCACCACGACTACCTTCAACGCAGCGACGAACTCGCCACAGTCCGCGGGCGCATCAATGTCACTGGCAGCATCGCAACCCGCTCGACCGTCCGTGGGAGGCTCGTCTGCGAATTCGATGAGTACCAGGCCGACACACCTCACAATCAGGCGCTGAAGTCGGTCATTGTTCTCCTTATCCGCCACGGCGAGGTAGACCCAACGCGAAGGGACGCGCTCCGCCGGCTGCTGCCGTACTTGGAGGCGGTGAGATTAGTCGCTCCGTCCTCAATTCGTTGGAAGAAACTCACGTATCACCGCGCCAACGCCACGTACCGACTGCTGCTCGGAGTCTGTGAACTGGTCGTCCACGGACTCTTACCCACACAGGACTCCGGAGATGCCAAGCTCACCTCGTGGATTTCAGATGACGCAATGAGCGACCTCTATGAAAGATTCCTGCGCGAGTACTACAGCCGTCACCACCCTGAACTCACCCCCAGAGCATCTCCCGTTCTCTGGGACTACGACTCGGCCACCGCCTACGGCGCCGAACATCTCCCTGCGATGCGCACTGACATCACGCTCCGGAATGGACATCGCACCCTCATCATCGACGCGAAGTACTACAGCCATTCCCTGCAGACCGGAAGGTCAGGCAAGAAAACCGTCCACTCGGCCAACCTTTATCAGATACTGACGTACACGAAGAACGCCGATGTGAACCGCGATGGTTCAGTCAGGGGCCTCTTGCTCTACGCGCAAACCGGGGCACCAGAACAGCCGAACTTGGACGTCGTGATTCAGGGCAGCCGGATTGGAGCCATCACGCTCGACCTCAACCGCTCATGGAACCATCTCCGCACCCAACTCGAGGACATCGTCAGGTGGTTGGAAAACTGACGCCCCGCCGTTCCTTGAGTCCATGGAAACCCTCGCTCCGTCTCACATAGATGCAGAAGGATGCCCATTTGCTCTCGGCAGCGTCAAAGTCGGTAACTACCACCCCACGACCTCCGGCACGTATCTCCTCGGACCTCATTGCCGCTGGCCCCGGCATGGTGACGTTGGCACGGGCAGATTGGCCACACAGTCAGCTACCGTGACGCTCAGGCGCTTGTCCCTGTGGAAGCGCTCATCGGGAGGTCGCGCGGTCCGCTGGGAAGGCCCAGATGAGCCGACCCTGCCTACCGGGTGTAGGACTGCCACTTGCGGTGGCGGTGCTCGGCCTCCACGATGCGCACGGTACCGGACTTCGAACGCATCACGATCGACTGCGTGGTGACCCGGTCGCCCTGGTACCGGACTCCGCGCAGCAGGTCGCCATCGGTGATCCCGGTGGCGGCAAAGTAGCAGTTGTCGCTGGTGACGAGTTCCTCGGTGGTGAGGATCGTGTCGACGTCGTGCCCGGCGTCGATCGCTTTCTGGCGTTCCTCATCATCCTTGGGCGCCAGACGGCCCTGGATCACGCCGCCGATGGCGCGGATGGCGCATGCGGTGACAATGCCCTCGGGAGTTCCACCGGTGCCCATGAGCACATCCACTCCGGTGCCCTGACGGGCGGCGGCGATGGCGCCGGCCACATCGCCGTCCATGATGAAACGGGTGCGGGCGCCGGCCTCGCGGATCTCCTCCACCAGTTTGGAGTGGCGGGGACGGTCCAGCACACACACGTTGAGCTGGTCGATGGTCTTGCCCGTGGCCTTGGCGATGAGGTGCAGATTCTGCTTCACCGGCAGGCGAAGGTCCACCATGTCGGCGGCCTCAGGTCCGGTGACGAGCTTGTCCATGTAGAACACCGCCGAGGGGTCCAGCATGGAACCGCGCTCAGCCACCGCGAGCACCGAGAGCGCGTTGTCATAGCCCAGGGCGGTCAGACGGGTGCCGTCGATGGGATCCACCGCCACATCCGCCTCGGGACCGGATCCGTTGCCGACGCGCTCACCGTTGAAGAGCATGGGGGCTTCGTCCTTCTCCCCCTCACCGATGACGACGACGCCGTTGAGGTTCACCGTGTCCAGCAGGGATCGCATGGCGTCCACTGCGGCACCGTCGGCGCCATTCTTGTCACCCTTGCCGACCCACGCACCGCCGGCGATGGCAGCGGCCTCGGTGACGCGCACCAGCTCAAGGGCGAGGTTGCGGTCTGGCTCGGAGTCGCCGACTGCCAGGCGCGGGGAGAGGTGGGCGAAGTCCTGATCGTCCTGCTGAACCTGGTCTACGTCGTTCATGTGCACCTTCGGTATCTCGGCGGTGACCCAACGGCACTGTTGGGCTCGACCTCCAGCATATCGACAGCGCGCTTGGAGCACACTGAATGCGTCGTCGTCGCGCGTTCCGGGCCTGCCAGTGGGCGCCGGGGACGAATTGTGTCGGATACGGTGCGTCTTTATCTCGTCCAGCCGACAGAAGGCGCGGGGAATCCGACACTCCCTGCGCTGACCTACTCCACGCCGCCTGCCGCGAGCATGGCGCCGAGGTGACTGATTGCCGTCCGGAAGTCCTCACGGTCATCCTCCACATTGACCCGCAGCACCCTCCATCCGGCGGCGGCAAACTCGTTGTCTCGCCTCTGGTCGCGGCGGGCCCCCTCCGGGGTGAAGTGTGAGGAGCCGTCATACTGCAGCGCGATCTTTGAGCCCGGGTAGCCGGCGTCGGCCTTTCGCGAGCGCGGGTCCGCCGGATTCAGCGGGACCTGCAGCTGCGGTTCAGGCAGCCCGGCCCGCACCACCGCGAGGCGGAAGCGAGTCTCCTTGGCGGAGTCCGAGCCGATGCGCACCGCGGCCAGGGCCCTCAGGGCCCTGCGTTTGCCGCGAAAATGCCGCGAGGCCACAAAGTCGCGCAGCGCGGGAAGCGCGATATGCGGCTGTGCCCGCCCCTCGGCCCACCCATAGGGCACGCGCACCAAGTGATCCCCCAACACCACCAGAGCCTCCACCGAGAGCAGAGCGGCCAGCTCAGCAAAGACTTCCTCAGGACGGGAGACTAGCGCTCCATCTCGAGTCACAGCGCCCGCCCCCGCCCAGCTGAGTCTGTGTGAGACCACACCGGAACGCTGCATGACGGTCCGCGTCTGCTTGCCGTAGGAGAGGTGCACCCTTGGATCCCTCCGCAGCGCTCCGGGCAGAGGGAAGCCCCACAGACGTGCCGCGGTCACGTGGGAAAGCCGCGCGCCCGCGGCGTCAAGAGCCACCGCTACGGCCTGCAGTCGATACACGCCGTCGTCGTCGAGGGTCTCGGCCACATGCCGCGCCAGATAGACTCCTGAGCCCACGCGCACCACGTCGCGACGTGTGGCTCGGTCCGGGGACTCCCCGGCGCTTCGGAGCTGTGCCATGGTGAACCCGCGCGCGGCGAGGTGGGGAGGCAGCTGGCGGGGACGAGTCATGGGCTCAGTCTCGTGGTTTTGTCCGGCTCCCGCTGTAGTTCTCCACAGCCGGGATCCGCCCTACGGTTTTCTCTCGGATTAGCGGTGCGTTTTCGCTCGTGGGGCGGGTAGGGACGCGGTATATCCGACACTTTCGCAGTCAAGGGCGGAATTCCTCCGGAGCGCCGGCCCGGGTGGCTGCCCCGGAGGGCCGGCCCGGGTGGCTGCCCCGGAGGGCGCCCGCGGCCCCGACGGGAGCTAACAAGGCCGAACCGCAGTGCGCCGCTCGTCCCGGATGAGAGAATGGGGCCCGTGACTGACCGAGACCACCCCGACGCATCCCGCCATCCGCAGGCACAGCTGCCTCCGCGCGAGGAGGACGAGGCCGGCCTGTGGCGCCACTTGGAGGACGACCAGCCGCGCGAAGAGCCCCGCGACGACGACGGCGCCCCCACCCCCCAGCTGACCCAGTCCCAGGTCAAGCGCCTGACGACCCCCATGATCGGCATGATCATCACCATGGGCGTGCTCTCCCTGGTGCTCGCCGGGCTGTGGATGCTCAACCCGGAGCCCGACATCACCTACTCCCGCGATGAGGACGTCGCCGAAGCCGCCGACTGGGCCGCCAGCGTGACCGAGTACGCGCCGATCGCACCGCAGGTCCCCGACGAGTGGTCCGCCAACTACGCCCGCTGGGAGACCCGCGCCGAGCACGGCGTGGACGTCTGGGAGGTCGGGTACACCACCGAGGCCGTGAGCTTTGTGGGCTTCGCCCAGACCGATGAACCCAATCCGGCGTGGGTCAACGAGGAGACTCGCCAGGCCCGGGTCACCGGCACCGCCACCGTGGAGGGCTTCACCTTTGAGACGCGCGAGGAGGGCGACCGCCTCTACTACGTGCTCGACGGGGAGGACAACACCGTGGACGGGACCACCATCATCATCGGCGGGGACGCCGGAACCGAGGAATTCGAGACAGCCGTCGAGGCCATTGTGGAGGCCATCGGCGTGGAGGTGAGCGAGTAGATGTCCGAGACCGCCCAGCAGGCAGAAGCCGCACAGCAGCCGACCCCGGCCGAGGCCTGGAAGCTGCTGAAGGAGGGGAACGAGCGCTTCGTCAACGGCGAGCTGCGCCACCCCAACCAGAATGCCGCGCGCAGATCATCCCTCACTGAATCCCAGCATCCGATGGCCGTGATCTTCGGCTGCTCGGACTCCCGCCTGGCCGCGGAGATCATCTTCGACGTCGGCCTCGGCGATGTCTTCGTGGTCCGCACCGCAGGACAGGTGATCGACGACGCTGTCATGGGCTCCCTGGAGTTCAGCGTGGACCAGCTCAATGTCCCGCTGATCATGGTGCTCGGCCACGACTCCTGCGGCGCCGTCTCAGCGACCATCAATGCCGCGGACACCGGCACCTACCCCGGCGGCTACGTGCGCGACCTCGTGGAGCGCATCTCCCCGTCCGTTGTGGCCGCCCGCCAGGCCGGGGCCTCCAGCGTCAACGAGACCGTGGAGGAGCACGTGAAGCAGACCGTGCAGCGCATGACCGGCCGCTCCCGGGTGCTGCACGACGCCGTCACCGAGGGGCGGACCGCCATTGTGGGCGTCACCTACCGCCTGGCCGAAGGCCGGGCTGACGTGGTCACCACACTCGGGGAGCTCGAGAACTAGTCCCTTCCGTGGGGCTCGACGGCCGGAACCGTGCCGGTGGACGGATGCTCAGTTGGCATACGGTCCCGGTTATAGGTGATTTCCGTGTAGCCGTGGGGCGCCGGCAGGCCGTCCTCGCCGATGTTGACGAACACCAGCTTCTCAATGGTGAGGATCGTCCTGCGGGTGATCATGTTCCGCACTACGCAGCGCATCGTCAGTGAAGTGCGCCCGAAATGCGTGGCGGTGAGTCCCATCTCGATGAGGTCACCCTGCTGGGCTGAGGCTTCGAAGCTGATCTCCGAGATGAACTTGGTGACCACGCGGTGGTTGCCCAGCTGCAGGATCGCGTAGATGGCGGCCTCCTCGTCGATCCAGCGCAGGAGGCTGCCGCCAAAGAGGGTCCCGTTGGCGTTGAGGTCCTCGGGCTTGACCCATTTACGGGTGTGGAAGTTGATCGGGTTCTCAGCGCTGGGCTCGGTCTGCGGTGTGTCGGTGGCCATACCTTCACCGTAGGAAACCTCCGCCTGTGGGCGCTAGGGCCTATGGCTGTGCGGTTGGGCACAGCCGGCGGTCCACCGCGGCGGCACTCTCCACAGTGCTCGGCGGCCTCTTCCGCAGCGGCGGCGGAGTTCATAGTCTTGACGCTGTGATCCACCTGTTCGGCGATCTTCTGACCTCTGGCTCCGCTGCTCACGTTGTGGCGGGCCTGCTGCTGCTTGCCGGCGGAGGAGTCTTCGCGGTCTGCGCCGTCAGCCTGGGGTTCATCGACCTGCGGGAGCATCGCCTGCCCAACCGCATCCTCTATCCGTGGGCGGGGATCACCGCGGTCATCCTCGTGCTGGTGAGTTTCCTGCTGGGCGAGGGCTCCTCACTGGTCCGCGCGCTGCTCGGCGGCCTGGCGTGGGGCGCAGCATTTCTGCTCATTCGTCTGGTGCATCCGCCCTCCCTCGGGATGGGAGACGTGAAGCTGGTGGTCGTCCTGGGGATGTATGCCGCCTACCTGGGGTGGGAGACCCTTGCCGCCGCCGTCGTCGTCTCCTTTCTTCTGGGCGGTCTGGTCTGCCTGGGCCTGGTGCTCGCGCGCCGGGCCAGCCGTGCCACACGGGTGCCGTTCGGGCCGTTCCTGCTGGCCGGGACCGCCTTGGCGCTGATCTTCTCCCCCGCCTCGCAGGTCGACGCCGGGGAGGTTCGGTGCTTGGGCCTGGGCCCCCCGTGTACGCAGGGTCCTCCTTCCCCGCTGCCCTGAGGAGCACCCGGAACCCCGCCCCGTAGGGTAGTGCCATGGCGATTCCCGAGTTCATTCTTGATCTGCGCAAAGATGTCGGCACTAAAGAGCTGTGGCTGCCCGCCGTGCGCGGCGTGGTGGTGCGCAGGCACGACGACGCCGGCAGGCGCCTCCCCAGTCCTGAGGTGCTGCTGGTCAAGCGCAGCGACAACGGAGCCTGGACGGTGACCGCCGGCATCCTGGAGCCGGGTGAGCAGCCGGCGTCCGGTGCCGTGCGGGAGATCCAGGAGGAGACCGGTGTGATCGCCCGGCCTGTGCGCGTGGCGGGCGTCTTTGCGACCCATCGCGTGGAGTACTCCAACGGCGACTCCTGCCGGTACTTGGACACCGTGCTGGAGATGGAGTACGTCTCCGGGGACCCCCATCCGGCCGATGACGAGTCCGTGGATGCCGGCTGGTTCAGCGTGGCTGCGCTGCCCGAGCCTATGAGCGCGGACCAGAAGCGCGTCGTGGACTGGGCGCTGGACGCCGGAGCCCCCGCCAGGTTCAGTTCCTGACGGGGGCTCCGGGCGGCTGACGCCGCGTTGGGTGTCGGCTGATCAGCCGGGCTGGGTCATCTTCATCACGTCGAGAGCGGAGTCCAGCTGCTCTTCGGTGAGTTCGCCACGTTCGAGGTAGCCGAGTTCGACGACGGCGTCGCGCACGGTGAGCTTGTTCTTCACGGCGTGCTTGGCGATCTCGGCCGCGGCTTCGTAGCCGATGTGCTTGTTCAGCGGGGTCACCACGGAGGGGGACGCGCCGGCCAGGAACGCCGCGCGCTCCTCGTTGGCGGTCAGGCCCTTGATCATCTTGTCGGCCATCACGTAGCTGGTGTTCTTCAGCAGTCGGATGGACTCCAGCAGGTTCGCCGCCATGACGGGGATGCCCACGTTGAGCTCAAAGGCGCCGTTGGTGGAGGACAGCGCCACGGTGGTGTCGTTGCCGATCACCTGGGCGCAGACCTGGATGGCGGACTCGCAGATCACCGGGTTGACCTTGCCGGGCATGATCGAGGAGCCGGGCTGCAGGTCGGGGATGGCGATCTCGCCCAGGCCAGTGTTCGGGCCCGAGCCCATCCAGCGCAGGTCGTTGTTGATCTTCATCAGGGAGTAGGCGATGTTGCGCAGCTGACCGGAGGCCTCGATGAGACCGTCGCGGTTGGCCTGTGCCTCGAAGTGGTCACGAGCCTCAGTCAGCGGCAGGCCGGTGTCCTCCGCCAGGTTGGCGATCGCCTTCTCCGCGAAGCCCAGCGGGGTGTTGATGCCGGTGCCCACCGCGGTGCCGCCCAGGGGCACCTCCGCCACGCGCGGCAGGGAGGAGTCGATCCGCTCGATGCCGTAGCGCACCTGCGCGGCGTAGCCGGAGAACTCCTGGCCCAGGGTCACCGGGGTGGCGTCCATCAGGTGCGTGCGGCCGGACTTCACCACGCTGGCGAACTCGCCGGCCTTCTCCTCCAGGGCCTCGGCCAGGTAGGCCAGGGCCGGCTTAAGGTCGTTGATCAGCGCCGAGGTGGCCGCCACATGCACGGAGGTGGGGAACACGTCGTTGGAGGACTGCGAGGCGTTGACGTGGTCATTGGGGTGGACTTCCTTGTCCGAGCCCTTCTCCTTGAGGTAGCGGTTGGCCAGGGTGGCCAGCACCTCGTTGGTGTTCATGTTCGAGGAGGTTCCGGAGCCGGTCTGGAACACGTCCACGGGGAAGTGCTCATCCAGCTCCCCGCCCTCGACCTGCTCGGCGGCGACCACGATGGCATCGCCCAGGTCCGCGTCGAGCACGCCGAGCTCCACATTGGCCTTGGCCGCGGCCTTCTTTACACGGGCGAGCGCCTCAATGTGGGCCCGCTCCAGGGTGCGGCCGGAGATCGGGAAGTTCTCCACGGCGCGCTGAGTCTGTGCGCGGTACAGCGCGTGGGCGGGCACCTTCACCTCACCCATGGTGTCGCGCTCAATTCGATATTCGGTCTCGGATGCAGAGTTCTCTGTCATGGGTTCATCCTATGAAGCTCCACACGGATGACGCCACTGTGAAGCAGGTCTCCCCAGCGTGTCTGAGCTCAGGGAGATTTCAGGGCTGAATCCGGGGGCACTCAGGGGCCCTGACGGCGTCGTCCCGCGCCTGCGCTACTAGGCTTAGGGGCATGGCATCCTCGCAGCAGTACGACGACGGCGGCGACTCCATGGGCGCGATCGGCCGGGATTTCAAAGAGGCGTTCGCCCGCACATTCCTGCCCGTGGTGCTGCCATTGGCCGCCATGTGGCTGATGTTCTTCCTCAGCCTGATTCTGGGCAACTGGTTCAACCGCAGCCTCGCGCTGGAGTCCCGCAGCCTCACCGGACTGATCGGCATTATCTTCATGCCGCTTCTCCACGGCGGGTTCGGGCACCTGATCGGCAACACAATGTCCTGGCTGGTGCTGGGCGGTATGACGTCTCTGCTGACACGGAAGTTCACGCAGATCATGGTGATGCTGTGGCTGCTCTCCGGTGCGGTGCTGTGGCTCATCGGCACCCCCTGGGTCTGCCACGCTCCTGCCGGGCAGGGCTGCGTGGTCAACCACATCGGCGCCTCCACGGTGATCTACGGCTTCGCGGCATTCCTGGTGACCTACGGGTTCCTGGCTCGGCGCTTCTTGGCCATTATCTTCGCGATCTTCGTGGCGTTCTTCTACGGGCTCTCCATGCTCGTGGGCATGCTGCCGGTGACCCCCGGAGTCTCCTGGAGCGGGCACCTCGCCGGAGCGATCGCAGGCATCGCCGTCGCGTTCTTCTTCACCAAAGAGGCGCGGGCGGCACGAGCCGCCCGTTCTGCCTGAACAGTTCGGGTACACGGCGTGATAACGCCAGATTTCCGAGGGCGAGGTGCACTCCTCGAGTAGTGCGGTAGGCTAACTATTCGATGGGCTAACTAAATGACCGTCGCGATTGCTGCCCCGTCTGACCCTCAGGAGATGCACCCTCATGACTACCCAGCACGATCCTTCAGGGACCGTTCCCCACGCAGGACCCGTCTCCGCGTGCGGCACCCCCTACGTACAGGAGCCCGAGTCCTATGACGGCCTGCTGCTGGCTGGCTTCGGGGGTCCCGAAGGCCAGGAAGACGTCATCCCTTTCCTGCGCAACGTCACCGCAGGACGGGGAATCCCGGATGAGCGCCTCGAAGAGGTGGCCCACCACTACCGGCACTTCGGCGGAGTCAGCCCGATCAACGAGCACAACCGGGAACTGAAGGCGGCCCTGGAGACCGAGCTTCGCCGCCGCGGGATCACCCTGCCGGTCTACTGGGGCAACCGCAACTGGGCTCCCTACGTGGAGGATGCCGTGCGTGAGGCTCACGCCAACGGACACACTCGGCTGCTGGGCTTGGCCACCAGCGCCTACAGCTCGTACTCCAGCTGCCGCCAGTATCGCGAGGACTTTGCCCGCGCCCTGCTGAACACAGGACTAGCCGGCAGCGTCACCATTGACAAGGGGCGCCAGTATTTTGACCATCCGGGCTTTGTGGAACCCTTCGTCGAGACCGTCGGCACCGCCCTGCGTGAGCTGCGCGAGCAGGGCTTTGATTCCGGTGAGACGTCCGTGCTGTTCTGCACCCACAGCATCCCGACCGACGACGCCGTCCGCTCCGGCCCCCGGGATCGGGACTTCGGTCCCGGCGGAGCCTATGCGGCGCAGCATGAGGCGGTGGCCTCTCGCATCATGGAGCAGATCCAGCTCCAGGACTCCCCCGCCGGCGAGGGCAGCACCGTGCCGGACTGGGAGGTCGTCTACCAGTCGCGCTCAGGCCCGCCGTCACAGCCCTGGCTGGAGCCGGATGTCTGCGACCGCATCGCCGAGCTGCCCGGGCAGGGGGCACGCGCCGTCGTCGTCGTACCTCTGGGCTTCCTTAGCGATCACATGGAGGTGCTCTGGGACCTGGACGAGGAGGCCATGGAGGCGGCAGATGAAGCAGGACTGCATGCCGTGCGCACCCCGACCCCGGGGGTGCATCCGCGGTTCGTCGCCGGGCTGGTGGACCTCATCCAAGAGCGCATCGACGCAGTTCCCGCCGCCGAGCGCCCGCACATGACCGACCTGGGCCCGTGGTACGACGTGTGCCGGCCCGGCTGCTGCGAGAACATTCGCGCGGGGTTCAAGCCCGCGGCAGCCGGACTAGTGCCCTGATTCACTGAAGACACACAGCGGGGCGCGTCCTGGTTCTCCCAGCGCGCGCCCCGCTGTTGCCTACGGCCGCCGGCACTGCGGCGGCCGCGGTCAGATCAGTTCTCCTCGAGCAGCTCCGTGACCAGTGCGGCGATGCGGCTGCGCTCGCTGCGTGAGAGAGTTACGTGGCCGAAGAGCGGATTGCCCTTGAGGATCTCGACGACGGCGGCAATGCCGTCATGACGACCCACCCGCAGGTTGTCGCGCTGGGCGACGTCGTGGGTGAGCACGATCTTGGAGTTCTGCCCCATGCGACTCATGACGGTGAGCAGCACATTCTTCTCCAGCGACTGAGCCTCGTCAACGATGACCCACGCATCGTGGAGGGAACGGCCGCGGATGTGCGTCAGCGGAAGCACCTCCAGCAGGCCGCGGGCCATGATCTCCTCCAGCACGTTCTCACTGACCAGCGCCCCGAGCGTGTCGTAGACCGCCTGACCCCACGGGTTCATCTTCTCCTGCTCGCTGCCCGGCAGGTAGCCCAGCTCCTGGCCGCCCACCGCGTAGAGGGGCCGGAAGACGATGATCTTCTTATGCTCATGGCGCTCCAAGACAGCCTCGAGCCCTGCGCACAGGGCCAGAGCGGACTTACCGGTACCCGCACGGCCACCCATAGAGACGATCCCGATCTCCCGGTCCATGAGCATGTCGATGGCCAGGCGCTGCTCTGCGGAGCGTCCGTGCAGCCCGAAGATCTCCCGGTCTCCACGGACGACCTGCACGTACTTCTTCGAGGTGGCATCGATGCGCACACGCCCCAGGGCCGAACCATGGGGTGACTGAATGACCAGACCCGTGTTGGTGGGCAGGTCTTGGGCCTCGTCGATCTCAATCCGCTCACCCTCGTAGAGGTCCGAGACCTGATCTTCCGTGGCGGAGATCTCCGCCAGGCCGGTCCAGCCTGAGTCGGTGACCCACTCGTTGCGGTACTCATCGGCGTCGAGCCCCATAGCGGAGGCCTTCACCCGCATGGGCAGGTCCTTGGAGACTACGGTGACGGCGCGGCCCTCATCGGCGAACGACTTCGCCACGGCGAGGATCCGCGCGTCGTTCTCCGGCCCACGGAAACCTGCCGGCAGCACCTGCTGATCGATGTGGTTGAGCTCCACCAACAGGTGCCCACCCTCATCGTTAAGCGCGATGGGCTGATTCAGCGCACCATGCTTGGTGCGCAGCTCATCCAGCAGCCGTAGCGCGGAGCGGGCGTAGTAGCCCAGTTCGGAGTCGTGACGCTTCTTCTCCAGCTCGGAGATGACCACGATCGGAATGATGACCTCATGCTCAGCGAACCGCAGGATGGCCTTCGGATCGGAGAGCAGCACGGAGGTGTCCAGCACATAGGATTTCTGCCCCACCGCACTGGTGACTTCGTTCTCCAGCGCAGCGGATGCAGCCGGCGCCAGGTCAGCGGCGGTGGTAGAGACAGTGTTGAGGGAGGCCACGGTTACTCCAGACCGGGAACGCAAAAGGCCCCGCAGCAAAGCAGTCCGAGGCGGTCATGGACTCGAATTCTTCCCCAAACTCGAGTTCGCCGTCGTCGTACTGTGCTGCAGGACCTGTGGTGTCCCCGCATCGATAGTCGGATGGTGGTCGGCTGGCCCGCTGCTGGACACCCAGCCAAGGGCCGAACCGGCCCCAACTGCTGCGTGGCATAAGCTGTGGGCCTTCCGGTCAGTGTTCTGACAGTTCCCAATGTAGACACATCTGGTGCGCAGGCGGCGGCTGAAACACCTAACGACACGTGACAGATTCGTAAACATTGGTTAACGGGCGGTGGTCAGCGGGTCGCCACACAGTGCTTCCGCACTTCGAGTCAGGCGGAGGGGCTTTTCCGCCCGTGCGCAGGGCTCAGGTGACCTCAACTGCGGAAGCAACGTTCCAGGCCGGCCAGAACCGGACCGTCAGAACGGGCCCAGACAGCACGGGGGTCGACAGCACGGGCCAGGCGGCGCAGGCCAGAGCCGCCTCAGTGACGAAGGGCCTAGGCGCCGAAGCGGCGCTGGCGCTGAGCGTAGTCGCGCAAGGCCCGGATGAAGTCCACGCGGCGGAAGTCCGGCCACAGGGCCTCGCAGAAGTAGAATTCCGAATAGGCCGACTGCCACATGAGGAATCCTGAGAGTCGCTGCTCCCCGGAGGTGCGGATGATGAGGTCCGGATCAGGCTGACCCCGGGTATAGAGCCAGCGAGAGATGGAGCCGGGCGTGAGCTCATCGGCGACCTCGCTGAGGCTGCGCCCCTCGCGCTCGGCGTCACGCAGCAGCGCCTTGACCGCGTCCACAATCTCCTGGCGCCCGCCGTAGCCTACGGCGACGTTGACGTGGACAATCGGCTCCTCGGCGGTGCCGCGGACACGGGCGGCGATGCGGCGGATCGAACCGGTCTTGGTAGTGACGGTCTCCGCGGCGGGATCCTCCTCGCCCGCGACCACGGCGCCGTCCCCGCGCCCGGTGCCCTCGCGTGAGTCGTTCTTCTCCCCTAGCGCCCGCAGTCGCGAGGCCAGTGGCTCGGGCAGCAGCTCGGGCTGGCCCACGGGGTGGACGCGGATGGGGTGGCCGCCGGGACGAGTCTCAGAAAGCTTGTCCAGCAGATCCCCGATGATCTCCATGAGCTTCTCCAGCTCGCTGGCCGACCGGTTCATATTGTCCGTGGAGAGCATGTAGAGCGTCACGGTGGGGACACCGACCTCAGCGCACCAGCCGATGAACTCCACAATCTTGTTGGCACCGGCAAGATGTCCGTCCGCCGTGGGCGTCCCCGCCAGCTTGGCCCAGCGACGATTGCCGTCCACCACCACCCCAATGTGCTCCGGGATGCGGTCTTTGGGCAGGGCACGGGAGAGACGCCGCTCGTAGACGGCATAGGCGAGGTCCCGGACCCCCACTGACGGCAGCTTCATCTGCTCTCCTTATCGCCGATGTCCTCCCTCCACTCTAGGGGACGCAGTCCCCGGCACGACGACGGCGCGAGGGACCGTCCGGACCCCCGTGGCGGAGAGCGCGACGCCTGGTTACTGGCGAGTCACATACTCCGCGTAGACTCGTGCCATGGGTGAACTCAAGGATGCACGGCAGAACGGCGGAGCCGAGCAGACAGCTGGGCCCGCAGCTGAACAGAGGGCACGACGACGCGCAGCCGCCGATGAGGCGAGCGCCACCGGCACCCCCTCAACTCCGCACAGTACCGCGGCGGAGCAGGCGGGCAGCGAGGTCCCCGAGAACTCCGTAGCCCCGGCTGACCGGCTCTTCGACTCTGACGTTCCGCTCAAACCCCGCATGCGTGGATGGCTGCATGCCGGGATGGTTCCGTTGTCGCTCATTGCCGGCGTCGTGCTGGTGGTCCTGGCCCCCTCAGGGACGCTGCGCGTGGCCGCGACAATCTATGCGATCACCGGTCTTCTGCTGTTCGCGGTCTCCGCGACCTACCACCTGGGGCGGTGGTCAGCCCGCACCTCACGGGTGCTGAAGCGGCTGGACCACACCAACATCATGCTCATCATCGCCGGAACGTATACGCCCCTGACTCTCGGCCTGCTGGATGACCCGCAGCGGACCATCCTGCTCTCCGGCGTATGGATCGGCGCCATCGGCGGTGTCGCCTTCCGGGTCTTCTGGACGGATGCCCCGCGGTGGCTCTACACCCCCATCTACTGTGTGCTGGGGCTCTCCGCGCTCGTGTTCCTGGGCGACTTCTTCGCAGCCGATCTGGTGGCGGCGATCCTCATCTGCGTCGGCGGCGCGGCCTACATCACCGGCGCGGTGTTCTACGGGCTGAAGCGGCCCAACATCTCCATCCAGTGGTTCGGCTTCCATGAGCTCTTCCACGCGTGCACGCTCGTAGGCTTCATCTGCCACTACATCGCGATCATGTTCGCCTTGCTCTAGGGCATACGATCACTGGCTCAGGGCCCACTCCACTGGCCCCGGAGCCACTGTTAGCGTAGTCCGGCCAGCGCATCCTCGACCGACGACGACGGCGCCAGGCACACCGCATGCTCCGGACTGTTCAGGCAGATGCTCACCTGCAACGGCGCCTCCCCGACAACCGCGGGATCCACCGGCTCGACCGGAATTCCGTACAGCGCCCCCGCCCGGCGCACCTGCGCCAGGTCCTCGCGGGTGCCGGAGAAGAACCGCAGCGCCGGCGAACCGAGCACCGTGCGGCGCCCGGCCAGCAGGCTGCCTCCGGCCACACTCGGCGCCCGCGAGGCCACCATCGGCAGATGATGCAGCACATCGGAGGAGCGTACGGTCCGTACTCCGGGTGCATCACCCGTGCCGGTCGTGAAGGGGCCCTGCTCCAGCGCCTCGGCGGCCTGCAGCGCCTGCGCAAAGGCTGCCACGCTGCTGGGCTCGGGCCCGTCCAGCGGCGTAGCCAGCACCGCCCCCTGCTGTGCCTGGGTGAGCAGCCCCTCCTCATCGGTACTCTCCGCGAGGTTCAGCGTGCCGTCCTCCCCAACGCGGACAAAGTCCTGCATCACGGCGCGCAGCACGGCCGCCCCGCGTGGGAGCCAGGGGCCGGCCGCCCCGGCGGAGACCAGGGCGAAGCAGGCGTTGGCCACGTGCGCCGCGTCCGCCAGCATCCCCAACTGGCTGCCCCGGACGCCGTCGTAGGAGGTCCGGTAGACCCGGGCGGAGGGGCCGTCGTCGTGCTGCTCCTCCACGTGGACCTCCCACAGCCGCTCCCCGAGCTCCGTGGCGAAGGACAGCACCTCATCGTCCTGCCAGAGCGCGGCAGCCTGAGCTAGGGAAGCCACCGCCTGGGCATTCCAGGCCGCCACCACCTTCTCATCGCGCCCGGGCTGCAGGCGCTCAGCACGACGACGTCGCAGCTCGGGCAGAACGCTCTGCCACTTCTGCAGGTCCTCGCCGGTGAGCGGCTGGTCGAAGTGCAGGGTCCTCGGGGTCTGCGCGGTGAGGTGCAGGGGCTGACCGCTGCGCAGTGCGTGCTCGTCGGCTGGCACTCCACGATTGAGCTCGGCGAGGCTTCGGGCATCCGCCTCGCTCAGACCTGCCGCCTGGGCCGCGGTGATGAGCTCCTCATCGGAGAAGAGATAGGTGCTGCCCTCCACGTGGGTGCCGTCGTCGTCGACGGTGTCGGCGTCCAGCGAGGAGGCCAGGAGCCCTGAGTCCAGCTGCATGCGCAGCCTGAGCCAGTCGATGCTCATGCGGGCAATGCGCTCGGCGGCGGCGCGTTCCTCGGCGTCCGCTGCCGGGTGCATGGAGAGCCGGGCGTAGTGCCCCAGCAGCTGGGCGTTGTCATAGAGCATCTTCTCGAAGTGCGGCAGGGCCCAGGCTCGGTCGGTGGCATAACGGGCGAATCCGCCCTCGACCTGATCGAACAGCGCGGAACGAGCCATGGCCTCACAGGTGCGCCGGGCCAGGCGCGCCGCCTCCCCCTCGGGATCCCACGCGCCCTCCTCCAGCAGCCATCCCAGCAGCGCCGAGGGCGGGAACTTCGGCGCCGCGCCGAATCCGCCGTGGACGGTGTCCTCGTCCTCGCTCAGCTGTTCCATCGCCTGGCGGGTGAGGTCGGCCAGGGCAGTTCGGCTGAGCAGCCCCTCGGCGTTGCCAGTAGGTGTCTGGACCGCGGTGGCCAGCTGGGACTGCTGCCGGCGCTGGGCGCTGAGGGTCTGAGCGATCTGCTCGGCGGAACGTTCCACCGCGGCCCTGCGCTGAGTCCAGGCGGCGTGCACGGCGTCGAGCACTTCGGTGAAGGATGGCACCTGGCCCACGCGGCGCGGCGGGAAGTACGTGCCCGCGTGGAAGACACGACCATCGGGCAGGGCGAAGACGCTCATCGGCCATCCGCCCTGGCCGGTCATGGCCTGGGTGGCCGCCATGTAGGCGTCGTCGACGTCGGGGCGCTCCTCGCGGTCAACCTTGATGCACACGAACCGCTCGTTGAGGACCTCGGCGACGGCCTCATCGGCAAAGGACTCCCCCGCCATGACATGGCACCAGTGGCAGGCCGCATAGCCGATGGAGACGAACAGCGGAACGTCCCGGCGCTTGGCCTCGGCGAAGGCCTCGCGGCCCCAGGGCCACCAGTTCACGGGGTTCTCGGCGTGCTGGCGCAGATACGCCGACTGGGCAGAGGCAAGTCGATTAGCCATGGGGCCACGCTATGACCGCGGCCTTGACTCTGTCTGGACGCGGGCGGGCATCGAGTGGAAGATCTGTTCACTGTAGGGGGCGGAATTCGGCCGATTAGCGGGAGAAATCTTCCACTCGATGACCCGGGGGCCTGCCGCCGGTCAGCTGCGCGACTCGATGGCCTGGCGGATCACGCCCACAGCGCCCAGGAATCCGTCCCGATAGTCGGCGTCGCTGAACCTCAGGACGATCCACCCTCGGGAGAGGAAGAAGTTGTCCCGCCGGTGATCCGCCTTGGCCTGCTCCGGGCTGAAGTGCGTGAAGCCCTCATACTGGATGGCGATCTTCCAGCGCCGGTAGCCCAAGTCGGCTCGCGGTGCGCGCGGATCGCCGTCGACCCCCGCTACCTGCAGCTCCGGCTCGGGAAGGCCCGCGCTGTGCATGGCCAGACGCAGCGTCGTCTCCGGCGGAGAGTCAGCTCCGACACGCACCAGCCCCAGGGCCTCCCGAGCCTTCCGGATGCCCCGCAGGTTCGAGGAGGAGGCCGTTGCCTCCCGCAGGTCCTGGAGCGAGGCGAGCGCACGACGTCGACCCTCATATCGCGGATAGGGGACGCGCACCAAATAGTCACCCAGGATCACGAGCTGGGCCGTGCTGCACTGGGCGGCGAGTTCCAGCCACAAGCGCGGGTAGGAGCTGACCCGCACATCGTCGTCGAGCGTGACTGCGTCATCCGGCCTGATCACCGCTCGGTGGCTCTTGACCCCGCTGCGGACAATGCGCCGGCCGGTGCTGGCCGGGAAGCTGAGGTGAACGTCGGGGTCCTTCTGCCAAAGCCTGTTCAGTGGCAGGTGCAGCAGGCGGGCCGCGGTGCCGCAGGACAACCACGCCTCGGGAAACTCTCGTGAGAGCGCCTGGGCGCGCATGCGGAACCGAGCCTCCCCGTCGAGGGTTTCCAGAAGCTCTGGGTCTGCCCAGACACCGGAACCCAGTGGTGCCAGGGAGTACAGCTGCCTGACCGGGGCGGAGGCGCGCCGCATGAGGGTTGCGCTGAGCGCTGTGCTGCGAAGCTGCGCCGGAACAACAGTGTTGCGAGGCATGCCACCCAGTCTCGCCTGAGGGAGCCGATCCCGCTTCCGTTATCCACAGGCCGGCGCGGGGGCCGACGCCGCCTCGATCGAGTGGCAGATTAGTTCACCTTTGGAACGATTAACCCGTGAAATTGCGGGAGAAATCTTCCACTCGATGTGAGCGGAGGGCGGAACCTCAGGCGCGAGGGGCGGATTCGCCTTCGGGGGCCTCGGCCTCGTCGGAGGCTTCGGAGGCAGCAGTGGGACGCGGGCCGAAGCGGGCCTCGGCCGCTGCGTCGCGGGCGCGCTGCTGAGCAGGTGAGATCTCCGCAGGGATGATCTCTCCGGGGAACTCGGGTTCCTCACCGGCCAGCTCGGCCTCCACCTGGGAGCGGTACTTCATGCGACGCATCCGCTTGGCCATATCCCGCACCACCACGATGAGCAGAGCGACGATCAGCGCGGTGAAGAGGAACCCTTCGATCCCAGGGCTGATGTCGGCCTCGTTGAGCCCGTCGCGCAGGTCGGGCGCTTCACCGCCGCCTCCGCCGGGCCACCAGTTCGTCAGTGCGGGCATAAAATCCACCCCTCCAGTGTACGGGGTCAGCGCAGTCCCGCGAACAGGTCGTATTCGGGCTGTTCCACGGGCACCTTCGAGTCGACCAGGACGAAGTCGTCATAGGGCCAGACCTGACGCAGGAAGTCATTCGGCGTAGCGAAGAAGAAACCGCGGGGCTCTACCTGTGTGCGGTGGGCGAGCAGGGCGGCGTCGCGCTCCTCCAAGTAGTCGCCCACCGGAACCTGCGTGGTGACCTCGTGCATGGTCAGCCAGTCCGGCCGCTCCCCCTGCTCCCACAGAGCAAGACGCTCCGCGTAAGGCGACTCGTACCCGGCCTCCAGGAGCGCATCGTGAATTGCTTTGAGCCGGCCGGGATTGAAGGCGCGGTCGTAGTAGAGCTTCTGGGGCTGCCACGGTTCGCCGCAGTCCGGATAGCGCTCCGGGTCGCCCGCGGCATGGTAGGCCTCTACCGCGATCCGGTGGCTCATGATGTGGTCCGGATGCGGGTATCCGCCGGACTCGTCGTAGGCAGTGATGACGTGGGGACGGAACCGGCGCACCAGGCGAACCAGAGGCGCAGCGGCGGTCTGAAGATCCAATGTGGCGAAGCTGCCGAACGGCAGTGGCGGCAGCGGATCGCCTTCGGGCAGACCCGAGTCGGTGAAGCCCAGCCACACGTGCTCGATCCCCAGGGCTTCTGCCGCCGTCGCCATCTCCAAGCGGCGCACTCCGGGCAGGTCCCGGTGGCACTGCTGGATCTCGGCGGCCTCGGCGTTGAGGAGGTCGCCGCGCTCACCGCCGGTGGCGGTAGCCACCATCACGGATGCGCCGGCGTCCACGTACGCGGCCATCATGCCGGCGCCCTTGGAGGACTCGTCATCGGGATGGGCGTGGACCGCCAGCAGGCGCAGCCCGGACGACGACGGAACAGTGTCGGGTCCGTGCGGCGCACTCCGCTGCACCTGGCGCTCAGCCTGTGCCCGGGCCTGGGCATCCGGAGCCTGATCCGCGACATCCTGAGGGGTTGCGGCACCGGCACTTCGGGGTGCGGCAGTCGTCTCTTGCATAGGGACTAGAATAGGTCCTGATGTCGGAGACCACGTCCACCATGACCCAGCGCTACGGGACCCCCAAGCGCGGCCTCTCCCCCCGGGCACAGCGCTGGGGGATCATCGGCGCTCTGGTGATTGCGCTGGCCGCTGCGATCTATTTCACAGTGGGCATGGCCGTTGGTCAGCTCGAGTACCGCGACGTCGGCTACACCATCCACTCCGATACCCAGGCGACTGTGGACTACCAGGTCACCAAGGACTTCGACGCGACCGCCCAGTGCACCCTTCACGTGCTGGATGACTCCTACGCAATTGTGGGTTCGCGCATCGTCACCCTCGGCCCCCATGAGGGCGCCACTTCCGCAGACCGCTCCCAGTACTACCGCAGCGACCTGCGCACCGAGTACCGCGGCGTGACCGGCGTCGTCGACAACTGCTGGCTCCTCGAGGACTGAAACCGGCCCGCAGCGGCCTAACCTGGTGTTCATCGTGGGCGTAATGCTGCCGTCGGAGCGGAAAGACCGTTGAGTTGCCGCCTCTGCGGGTCTAGCATGTTTGAAACGCATCACCACCCCGCCGGGGATTTCCCGGTGGGGTCTTTGGTTGAAGGAGAGATACCGTGTCGACGAACACCCCCGAGATCGATGAGAACACCCAGTGGCTGAGCCAGGAGGCCTTTGATCGTCTCTCCGCCGAGCTGGAGCATCTCAAGGGCCCCGGCCGCCAGGAGATCGTTGACCGCATTTCTGCCGCCCGCGACGAGGGTGACCTGAAGGAGAACGGCGGCTACCACGCGGCGAAGGAGGAACAGGGCAAGGCAGAGGCCCGCATCCGCTACCTCGAGCAGCTGCTGGAGAACGCCTATGTGGGCGAGGCCCCCTCCAGCGACGGCACCGTCACCACCGGCACCGTGGTCAAGGCCAAACTGGCCGGACGCGAGATGCAGTTCCTCTTCGGCAACCGCGAGATCGCCGGTGACACCGATCTCACCGTCTACTCCGAGCGCTCACCCCTGGGCGAGGCCATCAACGGCGCCAAGGTCGGCGACACCGTCAGCTACCAGGCCCCCAACGGCAACGATATTCAGGTGGAGATCATCTCCGCCGAGCCTTTCACGGGCTGAGCAGCACTGCCCCGAATCTCAGCGGCTTACAAGTAGCCGTCCACGCTTGAGGAGCCCTTCTGCGATCGCGCAGAGGGGCTCCTGCGCTGTGCCTTGGGATGCGGCGGCACCTGGTGGCCCGCCGCTTCCAAGGCACGACGACGACGGCGTTCGCCCGCGCGCCGCAGCAGAAAGATCACTCCGCCGATCGCCGCGACGATCAGGGCAAAGGTCCCGGCCATGTAGAGCAGGAAGAAGACATCAGAGGGGCTGTTCAGCATTGGGGATCCTCACGGGTCGTGGGGTTGAGGGCACCTGCGCGGCAGCGCGGCTCCGGTGCCAAAGGACTGCCGGATCCGGGTCTCAGTCCATCACCAGGGGGTCGTAGCCGGCGTCGCGCAGCTTTTGCTGCACCAGTGCGGAATGTTCCTTGCCTTTGGTCTCCATGTTGATCACGATCGAGACATCTCCCATGGAGAGATCCCGGCCGATGGGGTTGTGATCGACGCCGATGACGTTGGCATCGGCTGAGGCGATGATGCCGGCGATGGTCGAGAGCTCACCTGGCCGGTCCTTGAGCATGAGCTTGACGGAGAGGAAACGATCCGCGGCGGCCAGGCCGAACTGGATCACGCGCATCATGAGCATGGGGTCGATGTTGCCGCCGGAGAGCACAGCCACCACGGAGGATGCCTCGATGCCGAGATCCTTCAGCTTGCCCTCCAGCAGCGCTGCCACTCCCACTGCTCCGGCAGGCTCCACGACCATCTTTGAGCGCTCCAGCAGGAAGATCAGGGCACGAGCGATCGCGTCCTCGCTGACGGTGACGACGTCGTCGACCAGCTCACGGATGATCTCAAAGGGAATCTCGCCGGGCTTACCCACCGCGATGCCGTCAGCGATAGTCCGGACGCCCTTGATGGGCACCACGGAGTCTGCGGCCAGCGACGCGGGATAGGCGGCCGCGTTCTCCGCCTGGACGCCGATGATGCGGATTTCCCGGCCCAGGCGAGCGGCTTCCTGCTTCAGCGCCACGGCGACTCCGGCCAGGAGCCCCCCGCCGCCGATGCCCATGATGACGGTGTCGACGTCGGGCTGCTGCTCGAGGATCTCCAGGCCGATGGTGCCCTGACCGGCCACCACGTCGGTGTTGTTGAACGGATGGATGAAGACCGCACCGGACTCTGCCGCCTGCCGCTGGGCCTCTGCCAGGGCCTCATCGACGTTGGACCCGTGCAGGACCACCTCCGCGCCGTGATCCCGGGTGGCGGCGAGTTTGGGCAGCGCCACGCCCCGGGGCATGTAGATGGTGGCTCGGATACCCAGCTTCTTCGCCGCCAGCGCTACTCCTTGGGCATGGTTGCCAGCCGAAGCAGCAACAACGCCCCGAGCCTTCTCCTCTTCGGAGAGCCGCGCCATGCGGACGTAGGCGCCACGGACCTTGAAAGACCCGGCCCTCTGCAGGTTCTCCGCCTTAAAGTGCACGGTGGCGCCGATGTGGCGGCCCAGGGCGCGGGAGTGCTCCATGGGCGTGCGCACAATGACGCCGTCGAGCAGCTCTTTGGCCTGCCGGATGTCCTCCAGCTGCACGCTGAGGTCACGTCCGGGCAGTTCAGTCGCGAGGGTTTCGGTCATTCTTTGGTGTCCTTTGAACCGGATGCGGAATCATCGGTGGCCTCCGGGGCCGCCGGGCGCGGTGCAGGCACAGACGTCTCGGACTCCTCGGCCCCGGCCCCCGGGGCCTGGTCAGAGGCAGGGACCGGGCTGGTCTTGGCGGCGCCGGGGTGCCGCCAGCCGAAGCCCGGGCGGTCAGGGTCCAGACCAGGCAGCGTCTCCTTGATGCGGCGCTTCAGGGTAGCCAGGGAGGCCTGTTCCTCCGCCTCAATCTGCTCCTTCTGAGCGGCCCGCTTCAACGTCTCCTCCATCTGTACGCGCTCCATCTCCAGAGCCTCCGGATCTCCGCGCCACTCTTCCTTGGTGATGTAGTGCGTGGCCCGTTTGATGAACGCCAGCACCGGCACGGCGAACAGCGCGCCGGGGATGCCCATCAGCGTGGTACCCGCGGTGACGGCCAGAACCACGGCGAGCGGGTGGAGCTTAACGGCCTTGCCCATGATGATGGGCTGGAGCACGTTGGACTCGATCTGCTGGACGAGGATGACTACGCCCAGCATGATCAGGGCGGTGACCAGATCGTGGGCGACCCAAGCCAGGATGACAGCCACCGCACCGGTGACCACGGCACCGACGACGGGGACGAAGCCGCCGAAGAAGACCAGGACTGCGATGGGCAGGGCCAGGGGCACATCCAGGATGATCGCACCGATGTAAATGCCGACGGCGTCGACGAAGGCCACGAGCACCTGCACCCGCATGTAGGTGCCGACGGCGGTCCAGCCGTGCCGACCTGCACCGTGGATGGCCGGGCGGTGCTTGCCGGGGGCGAAGAGCACCAAGAAGTCCCAGATCTTGCGTCCGTCGGCGAGGAAGAAAATGAGGGTGAAGAGGACCAGCACGGTGCCGATGCCGATGTTGGTGGCCGCGGAGCCCACGCCCATGGCCCCGGACATGATGGTGTCCTGATTCTCCTGCAGCCAGGTCTGGATCTCGCCCAGCATCTGGTTGACCTCATCGGTAGAGATCTCGAAGCCCAGCTGGCGGGCGGTGTCGTCCACCCAGTCGATGGCTTCGTAGATGCCGGCTTCGACTTGCTCGGACATCTCGGCGAAGCCCTGAATGATCTCGTTGCCGACCAGGTAGAGGATTCCTGCAACGCCTGCGAGCATCACCAGGATCGTGGTGATGGCTGCCAGGACACGCGGGAACTTGATCTTGACGAAGACGTTGTGGAGGGGCCGCAGCAGCGTAGAGAGGAGCGCGGCCACCGCGAGGGCGATCAGGATGAGCATCACGTGGCCCAGCAGCCACACGGCTACGCCCACGCCGGCGAGGATGATGAGGATGCGCCAGGTCCAGGCTGCGGCGATCCTTACGCCCCAGGGGATGTCATCCTGGATGCGCTGCTCCTCAGCGACGCGCGGCGAGGAGTAGGGCGGCTCGGGCGGGCTCATGACCTCAGCCTCCGTACCGCGCGGATGGGCCGTGGCGTAGGTAGTCTCCGAGGCCTGGGACGACCCTTCGGGCGAATTCTCGGGCGTCGCAGTGCTCATAGGCTCCATCCTGCCATGCTTAGGGGTTCGAGAGACGAAAAGGTCCGCGGATTCTCATCCGCGGACCTTTTCGTGATCAGGTGTAAAAGCTGATTCAGTCCGCCATGGACCGAATAATGGCCAGCAGCCGCAGGATCTCGATGTACAGCCACACCAGAGACACGGTCAGACCGAATGCTGCGGTCCAGCCGTATTTCTCGGCCACACCGGCCTCCACGCCTTCCTGGATGTTGGTGAAGTCCAGCACCAGGGAGTAGGTGGCCAGGGCCAGGCCGAGCAGACCCAGGGCGATGCCGAGCCAGGGGCTGACCTCGGTGCGCAGACCAAACATGGAGTCAGTGACACCGAAGAGCATCAGGCCCAGGTTGATCAGGCTGAAGAGCGCGTAGCCCAGCAGCGCCACGAAGAACATCTTGTTCAGCTTCGGGGTGGCGCGAACCTTGCCGGACTTGAACAGGATCAGCACGGCGGCGAACACCGAGACGGTGGCGAGCACAGCCTGCATGGCGATGCCGTCGAACTGCCAGTTCAGCACGGAGGTGATGCCTCCGACGAAGAAACCCTGCAGCAGGGAGTAGGCGAGGATCAGCGCCGGGCTGGGGTTGCGCTTGAATGCATTAACCAGACCCAGCACAAGGCCGCCGAACAGGCCCACCGTGGTCAGGGTCATGCCCAGGCCCACGTTGATTCCCTGCTCGGGGGTGGTCAGGCCGAGGAGGCTCACGGTGATGCCGGCGCCCAGCAGCACGACGGCGAAGCTGATGACCGTCTTGCGGATCACGTCGTCGTAGGTCATGGGGGCACCTTCGGAGCCCGCCGCGTCGGGCAGGTTGTACTGCTGCTCGAGGCGATCGGCGCCGTACTGGCCACCGGTCTGCGGACCGGGCATGCCGTACTTCTGGCCGTAGGTCTGCTCCTGACGCGGCTGCTCGCTGACAGTGCCGGCGTCGGAGTTCATGTAAAAGCGGCGGCGCTCACGCTTCTGCTCGCTGAACTGGTCCGGGAAGGCACCAGTGTTGAAGATCGGGTTGGACATAGTGGTTCCAGCTCTCCTTCATCGGGACTCGTCGGTGATGAGGCCACGTTGCTTACAGTCAGTCTAACGTTTGGACTTCGTGTTGTATGCCGCATGACGCCGCAACGCCTTCTCGCGGGACCACGCCGGCAGAACCGACATCCTCTCACCGGGTGCCGCGAGCGCCTCCGGCGCCCAGACTTTGTAGGTTTAAAACAAACATACTCGCAGCAACGCAGGAATACGCTGATCTCCATGGTAGAGAACCCACTAAAACTTGCGCAGGCCGCCTCCGTCCGACCCACCGGAACGACGACGGCGGTTACGGCGATCTCGCAGATGGCGATCTTCGCCGCACTGGTAGCCGTGCTCGGTCAGGTCGCGGCCCTGCCGATTGGACCGGTGCCGATCACCCTGCAGACACTCGGCGTGATGCTGGCAGGAGCGGTGCTGGGTCCCTGGCGGGGCGCCGGTTCCATGCTGTTGCTGATCCTGCTGACTGCTGCCGGGCTGCCGCTGATGTCGCAGGGCTCCGGGGGGCTTGGCGTGTTCGCGGGCCCGACGGCCGGGTTCATTCTGGGCTGGGTGCCGGCCGCCTTCATCATCGGTCTGGTGGTTCAGTTCGGTTGGCCGCTGCGCTGGTGGCGGACCGCGGCGGGCGTACTGCTCGGGGGTATTCCCGTGATCTACGCCTGCGGCCTGCCGGTCATGATGTACCAGCTGGGTCTCTCGCTGCAGGAGGCACTCGTGGCCAATGCGGCGTTTCTGCCCGGCGACGCAGCCAAAGCGCTCTTCGCGATTCTGGTGACCCAGTCGCTGGCCAAGGCCTACCCCGCGCCATTCACCTACGCACGCCGAGGCACCGCACGCCAGTTCCCTGCGGGCTGACGGGCGGCCCTTTCTCCCCTTCACGAAGCCATAGACTGCAGTTCTCATGATTCCCCTCTACCAACCCGGGACCTCCGTCCTGCATCGCATGCCGGCCGGCGCCAAGCTGCTGGCTCTCCTTGCCTTGGGCATCGGGGTGTCGCTCTGGCGGGAGAGCCCCTGGGCTGCCCTGTCGGCGTGGTGCGTCGTCGTGCTGGGGTTTCTGGTGGTCCGCACCGGCCGCCCGGGGTGGTCGGTGCTTCGGGGCTGTGCGGCAGGACTGCATCTGCTGGGCGTGCACGTGTGGCGCCTGAAGTGGCTGGCGCTGCTGGTGGCCGTGCCGCAGGTCATCTTTCTTCCGCTGGAGACCGCGGGCATTAACACGGCCCGCATCCTGGCCATCGTTCTGCTGGCGGGGCTGTTCACCCTGACCACGCGAGTCTCCGATGTCATGGAGCTTCTCACCCGCGGACTGGGCCCGCTGGAGCGTGCAGGGCTGCGCAGATTCGGGCTCACCGCGGAGCGGCTGTCCCTGGCCATGGCCCTGACCATGCGTTCCGTGCCGGTGGTCTTCGGGTTCTACGGGCAGATCCGTGAGGCCCGGCGGGCCCGCGGTGCACGTACCTCTCTGGCGGGCACCGCAGGGATGACCACTCCCCTGCTGGTCATGAGTCTGCAGCACGCTCAGGAGACGGCGGAGGCGCTGGCCGCCCGGGGAGTCCGATGAGAGCTGTCAGTCCGAGGAGTTCCAGCACACCCGAGGGCTCCGGTCCCGTCCCCGCGGTCGCAGGGCAGACCCCGCCGGAGCTGGCACCCGAGGTGAGCGCTCCGGTGGTGCGTGGGCCGGTGGTCGATTCCCAGACCCGGTGCGTGCACTACCACTCAGCGCTAGACGTCGTCGCCATCCGGTTCTTCTGCTGCGGGAACTGGTATCCGTGCCTGCACTGCCACGACGGGGTCGAGGCGCACCCACGCTCCCCCTGGCCCCAAGGGTCGGAAAACCAGACCGCTGTGCTGTGCGGAGTCTGCCGTTACCAGCTGCGGATCAGCGAGTACATGGCCGCAAGCAGCTGTCCGCACTGCGCAGCGGCCTTCAACCCCGGCTGCACTGCCCATTACCCGCAGTACTTCACCCTCTGACGGCCGGCCGGTACTCGACAGGCCTGACCCAGGGCAGTGAGCGGGCACAACGGGCGAGTCGGGCAAGGGTTCAACCGCCGCCACCGCATGAAGGTCCCCCCAGTGGGACTCGAACCCACACTTGGCGGATTTTAAGTCCGCTGCCTCTGCCAATTGGGCTATAGGGGGGCAAGAGGCGGGCCGCCTGGGACGACCCGCCTCTTGGTTGAGCGCTCAGTGATCTGAGCGACTCGGTGACTACTTGGCGGCTTCCTTCTTCTTGCCGCCGGCAGCCTCGATGAACGCATCACGAGGATTCTCCTGACCGCGGATCGGGGTGAAGTCACGTCCGAAGACCAATTCGTTGACCCAACCGCCGGCTACCCGGACCTTGCGCTCCCAGGTAGGGATCGCCATGCCGTGGTAGCCGCGGTGTGCCAACCAGGCCAGGGGTCCGCGCAGCTTCACACCGAGCGGGCTGCCCACACCCTTGTACATTCCCATGCCGGCCACCACGCCGAGGGACTCGTGCTTGTACTCTGCGACGTCGCCGGATCCGTAGCGGACCGAGAACAGGTTCTTGGCCAGCACCTTGGCCTGACGGGAGGCGTGCTGCGCGTTGGGCACGCAGAAGCCGCCCGGGCCAGCGCCGGTGAGGTCGGGTACCGCCGCGATGTCGCCTGCGGTCCAGGCACCGGGGATCACGTCGCCGTCCTCGTTGAGGATCTGCAGGGTCGCCGAGGCGGTGATGCGTCCGCGCTCATCCACCGGGAAGCTGGAGGCACGGGCCACGGCGTTGGCTGCCACGCCCGCAGTCCACACCAGGGTGTCGGCGCCGAACTTGTCCACCTCGGACTTGTCCGCCATGGAAATCAGGGTCAGCACACCGTCGACGGCGGAGCTCAGGGAGGTGTTCAGCAGCACCTCGATGCCACGTCCGCGCAGGTGCTCGACCACTGTGGAGGCCTGGTCCTCGGAGACCTCGGGCATGATGCGGCCCATGGCCTCCACGAGCACCAGTCGCACGTCGGACTGGCTCAGGCGCGGGTTGTGGGCCACGGCCGCACGGATGATGTCTTCCATCTCGGCAATGGTCTCGATGCCGGCGAAGCCGCCGCCAACCACGGCGAAGGTCAGGGCACGAGCCTTAGCCGCCTCGTCGGTCATGGTCGAGGCGGACTCCAGGCGCTCCAGGATGTGGTTGCGCAGGCTCTCGGCCTCTTCGATGGTCTTCAGACCGATGCCGTGCTCCGCGAGGCCCTCGATGGGGAAGGTGCGGGTGGTGGCACCGGCAGCCATGATGATGTCCTGGTAGGGCACCTCGACACTCTCGCCCTCACCGAGTCCGACGACGGCAGTCTTGGCCTCATGGTCCACGGAGGTGACCTTGCCGGTGATGATCTCGGTGTGCTTGAGGTGCTTGCGGTGACCGATCACCGCGTGACGCGCCTCGACGTGACCGCCCACGACCTCGGGCAGGAACGGCTGGTAGGTCATGTAGGGCAGCGGGTCCACCAGGGTGACGATCCCGCCGGCCGCCTTGACCTTCTTCTGCAGCATCTGGGCCACGGTCAGGCCGACGTAGCCGCCGCCGACGATCAGAATGCGAGGTTTGTCTGAGAGCTTCTGGGTCAATGCCATACCGCCATCCTATCTGTTTCTCGGGCGCTAGTTTCTGCGGGTTCGGGAGGCCAAGTGCACCACGGCCACGGTGAGCAGCACGACGACGCCGAGTCCGGCGGCTGCCACCGTGGTGGGCCCTGCCCAGTCCTGGACGGCGCGCAGCTCAGAGGCCTGGGGGAACTCACGCGGCTCCCCTTCGGGTCCGGCCACGACGCCGGAATCGGTGGGGATGTCTTCGTGTCCGTTGTCCTCAGCCTCGGCCCGGCGGTGGACGCGGATCCACTCGGCCAGAGTGTCATAGTCTGCGGCATTGAAGGCGGGCACGCTGCCGTTGACGGCTTCGTCAACGTTAAGCACGCCGTGGCCGTATTCGGGATCCAGTCCGGAGGAGCCCGCCGAGTCGGCGCTGGTCAGCAGACGGTGCTTGACTTCGGCGGCGGAGAGGTCCGGATGGGCGGCCATCACCAGGGCGGCGGCCCCCGCAACGATCGGGGCGGCACCGGAGGTGCCCGTCCAGCCGGCATAGCCGCCGCCCGGGGTCGCGCCCACGAGTGGCTCCGAAGCCGCGGCAATGTCGATGGCGATGCCCTGGGAGGAGGAGTCCTCGCTGATGTTCCGGTCCTCGTCGACCCCGGCGACGGTCAGCACCCCCGGAATCGTGGCTGGAGCACCCACGGAGAAGTGGCCGGCGGCTCGGTTGCCGGCAGCGGCGACGACGAGCACGTCATTCTCCTCGGCGTAGAGGAAGGCCTCATCCCACGACTCGGGCCAGTCCTGGGCCCCGGACCCCAGAGACATATTGATGATGTCCGCGCCGTTGTCCACGGCCCATGTCACGGCCTCGGGGATCTGGTCCTCGGTGCCCGGTCCGTAGGGGTTGGGATCCTCCAGGGCAAGGGAGATGGAGAGCAGCTCAGCCTCCGGCGCCACTCCGATGACCCCCGCGGAACGGGAGGGGTCCTCGTCGTCGTCCTCATCCTCGTCATCTTCAGGGGACTGGAAATCCTGGATGAGCCAGTCGGGAACCTCGCGGGTCTCGTAGAACTCCTCGAGCTCCTCGCGGAAGTCCTCCTGGACCTCGTCCTCCCAGTCTTCGCCGTAAGTCTCCTCCAGCGGGGCGACCATGTTCTCGTCCCACCATGCGTCCCACTCCTCATCGGAGAGGTCCTGCAGCTCCTCGGGCTCCATGTCGTAGACGGCGTCCTCGTCGTCCTCAGAGGGGTACTCTCCGCGACCTGCAGCCAGGGAAGCCACGAGCGTGCCGTGTTCGGTCGAGGTCTGCTGGACCGGACCGCCGTCGGCATCGCCTCCCCCGGAGACGTCGGTTCCGCCGACCAGCGCGCCTTCCAAGCCCGGGTGCTCGGCGTCGATGCCGGTGTCAATGATGGCGATGGTCACGCCCTCCCCGCGAGTGGTCTCCCACGCCTCGGTGATGCCGTAGTCCTCGAGCCAGAACTGGGCATCGCGCCACGTATCGGCCTGCGCACCGGGGGCCTGGACCACGCTGGCGGTCAGCAGCGCCGGGCTCAGCAGCGCGGCCGCGGCGAGGGCTCCCGCACCGCGGCGGATCCGGCGCGTGCGGGACGCTTCGCTCATGCCTGGTTCTCCTCTGTCTGGGCAGTCTCGGGCGCCTCGGACGACTCCGAGCTGCCGTGAAGCTTCGCGGCGGCCAGAGACATGGCGATGCCGTCGAGAATGTCATGCTCGCTGGTCAGTGCGGAGGTGATCCGTCCGTGGGTGATCTTGTTCAGGTAGTCGAGGATGGTGCCCCAGATGAGCGCACCGGCGCCGATGACATCAACCCGACCCGGGTGCATGAAGGGCATATGCGACTTCGCCGAACGAGTGGCATGGGTCAGCTCGTCCACGGATCGCTGGATGCTGTCCAGGTCCAGCTCAGCTCCGTGGATCAGGTCCGGATCGTAGTCCTCCAGCTGCAGGGCGTGGGCGGTGACAGTGGTGACCGTGCCGGCCACACCGATGACCACATCGGCCTCGTGCAGCGGCATGACCTGGGCGACGTCTTCTAGAAAGGAGAGCGTTTCAAAGGTGGCCATGGAGGTTTCGGTCTCCTCCGGCGGATCTGAGCGCATGTGCCGCTCGGTGAAGCGTACGCAGCCCATGTCCACGCTGATGGCATGCTCCATGCCGGAGGCCCCGCCCAAGACGAACTCCGTGGAGCCTCCACCGAGGTCTACGACCAGAACCTTGCGATTCGGCTCCGGGGCCAGCAGCGCGGTGGCACCAGTGAAGGAGAGTCCCGCCTCCTCAGAACCGCGGATCACCTCGGGCTCCACGCCCAGGCGCTCTTTGACTCCGGCGATGAAGGCCTCACGGTTGGTCACATCGCGCGAGGCGGAGGTGGCCACGAATCGCACCGCCTCGGCACGGTGGCGGCGGATCAGAGCGGCGTAGTCCTCCACGGCGGCGAAGGTCCGCTCCAGGGCTGCGTCGGAGAACTCTCCGGTCTCGTCCACGCCCTCGCCGAGGCGCACCACCGTCATCCGGCGCACGATGTCATTGACGTGGGTCCTACCGTTGAACTCCACGTCCGCGATGAGCAGCCGGATGGAGTTGGTTCCGCAGTCGATGGCGGCGACGCGCATTACTGACTCTCCTTCGAGTCGCTGTTCTTGAGTCGGCGGACGTGCCGGGAGAGGTCCTTGGTGGGGACTTCTGCTTCATGATCCCAGGCGGTGCCACAGGTGCACATCTGCGGGTTCCAGTCCTGGCTGATTCTCTCCAGCGTCTCATCACCCAGTGGGGTGATGCCCGGCCCGACGGCCAGAGCGTGGCCGGCGAGCACGTGCAGGCACTTCACCCGCTCCGGGTAGCCGCCGGCGCTGATGCTCTCGATCTCGGGCACCGGATCGATCCCAGCGCGCTGGCGGATGCGCTCGCGCTCGACGAGGTAGTTCTCATGGGCGGCGCGGTGAGCCGCGGCGAGCTCCGGATCCTCTGCGAGCCGCCGGGTCATCTCCGCCATCACACCGGCGGCCTCGAGCCGGGAAACGGCTGCAGTGATGGTCGGGTGCGTCAGGTAGAACGTGGTGGGGAAGGGAATTCCGTTGCTCAGCCGGGGCGCGGTGGCAGCCACCAGCGGGCTGCCGCAGCGGCAGCGGGCGGGGATTTCGACGACGTCACGCACCGGCCGGCCCAGCTGCAGGCTCAGGGTGTCGAGGTCTTCGGGTGTCGGGGCGCTCGAGGTCACGGGAATCCAGGGTACTCCAGGTTCAGCGCGACTGCTGCGGCTGGTCTCCGGAGGCCTCCGGCTCCGCATCCGGCTCAGGCGCTGCCTCGGCGGAGTCGACCACCGACTCCCACAGCTCTTCGCTCCAGTCCTCGGGCTCTTCGTCTTCGAGGGTCTCATCCTCGGCCACGATGCCCTCACTGGGGTCCCCGATGACGTGATAGCGCTTGTCACCGGGCATCACCAGGTTGATCCGCTCCCTGGCCTGACGCCGGATGAACTCCGGGTCCTCCCAACGGGCGATCTCGGAATAGAGCTCAGCCTGACGCTGCTCCTCCTCAGCAATCTGCGCTGCGAGCTCATTCATTTCGCCGCGCTGCTGAAAGTAGGTCCGTACGGTGGGCACGAGGAAGGAGATGACCACCAAGGCCACGATCGTGAGCACGATGATCCGTGCGGAGAAGGTGCGCTCGGGCACCAGTGCGGCGGCGCTGACGGGGGTCCTCTTCGAGGGCTGGGCCACCGGGCGGTTGGGCCGGTCTGCGCGGCGGGCCCGGACCGCGGTGATGTCGGCGGGGGTCTGGATCTCTCCGGAGATCTGCTCGCGCTCAGCGAGGCGACGAGCTTCTCGGGCGCGCGCTCTGGCCTCGGCGCGGCGGTCCCGTGCGGGTGTGCGGCGGGGCGCCTCGGTGTTCTCACCCGAGGATGCGGCGTGTCGCGCCATGTGGTTCACCGCCTCGAAATGCGCTGATGGGGAAGCTGCTGGGAAGCACTCCTCAGCGTAGTGCCGGCGGAGTATATGTGGAGGGTCTGACACGCGCTGGTGACAGAAGTAATGCCCGGCCGGAAAACCCCGACCGGGCATGACTTCTCACGAAGGCCATCTCGAAGGCAAACATCGCCTGCTGCGGTTTTCGTCGGAATGTCCACCTATTCCGACGAAAACCGCAGCACTCATTGAGGAGCTCTCACCGAGGCGGGGTTTCCCCGCCCGCGGAACTAGCTGTGATGTTCAGACACGTTGTTCCGACGAGGTTCGGTGAGTCCTGCTGAATAGGT